>JANLPM010000085.1:0-3407 GCA_031367265.1 Actinomycetes bacterium | reverse complement strand
CAAGAATAAATTCGCGCTTGGTAATGGGACGAGAGAGCATCAAAAGGCTGGTTCCCCGTGATCTCTCCCTAGAGATACTAGTAAAACCAATAATGAAGGCAAAAAGCGCCCCCAGGATTTCGAGATACTCTACTCCGCTTCGTAGTAATGTAAGAGGAAATAATTGCGGCCTTGCCAAAGCCTGTAATTTGAGTTGGGGCGGCAATGCCGATAAATATGCGTTATATTCGTTCATCTTTACACCGAATGATGCGGCAGATACCCAAACCGATATCAAAATTACAAGCGACAAAAATGCAATTAATAGAAAAACTTGACGGCTTCTTACTGCGTCTCTGATTTCCTTTTTTGCAATTATTGAGACGTTACGCATTGAGTTTTCTCCCAAAAGACTTAGCTGCCACTAAAATCGATCCGCTAATGGCCAACACAACAAAACAACTAAAGTAAGCAATGCTCAAGTGCGTAAGTTTTAAAGAACTGTCAATGCCTAAAAGTGAGTTAGCAATTGACTTGAAATGTTCCATCACCATAATTGGTGAGAGGCTGTTTACTATTGATTGGGTAAGTCCTGTTCCAATTGCTATTGCTGGGGTTGGATTGAGAAGTGCTACAGGATGTGTAGATGTAATAATTTGCGGAATTGTAAAAGTTATAATTGCCCATGCAACTATTGGATAAAGCAGTGCAGATTCTTCACTTCTAGCAATTAATCCAAAAGCAAATCCAAGTGCCGCAATCGCAAACATGAGAAAAACGGACACACTGCCAAATATTAATATGTGCGTTAACGAAGTAAAGTTAAGCGGTGTTTTCTGAAGCATCCAGATAGTCAAAACGCTCGATGCGACGGCGACAACTTCTAGTCCGATTATAATTGTGCCTATTGCGCACAACTGCCCGAGGGCTCGAAATAGAATGTTCACATTTCTTGTTTTAATTAATACGTCGGCACTTGACTTGCGGTCACGCATACTGGCTTGAGCCCCTAAGACGATTGCCATGAGTGCGCCAACTAAAACTATATAAATCACTGAATCCCTTAAGTAATACAAAGATGAGACTCCAGTAAAGGGATTTGGAGCCTTTGTTAGGCCTTGAGTGACGATGTCATTGTAAATCTTCGTCACATTTCGAATAGTTAACCATCCAATTAAAGAAGATATAGAGGTGAGTACAAGAAAGACAGCAACAATTAGTTGTGGAGATTTGGAACGTGCACTTGATATAAGTTCATGTTTGAAAGCCGCCCTAAAAACCATCATTTCAAATTGGCCCCGTCAATCTTGAAGTAGATATCTTCTAAAGAATCACTTGTGCCAAAGGATCCCATTGTCGTTGCCATACTGTTTTGATAAATGAGTTTTCCTTTTTTCAAGATGCCTATCTGAGTACAGAGTTTTGTGACTTCAGAAAGTAAATGGGTATTCATGAAGATTGTCATTCCCAGTTCACGATTGAGCAATGTAATGAGTTCTCTTAATTGAATTACACCCTCTGGATCCAAACCGGACGTTGGTTCATCCAAAAAGAGTACCGTTGGAGAATGTAGGATCGCTTGAGCGATACCAATGCGTTGTTTCATGCCTTTACTGAAAGTTGATATTTTTTCATTGAGATGCTCTTTGAATTCCAGTAGCTCAAGTACTTCAAGAATTCGATTCCTGGGCTTTCTTATCCCCGAAAGTTGGGCCAAATAATCTAGGTTTTCAAATACCGTTAAATATTCATAAAATTGTACACTTTCCGGCAAATATCCAATGCTCTCTCTGACCCGTTTGGACTCGGATTCAATATCAAAACCATTAATTATCGCCACACCAGTGGTAGGAACAGTTAATGTAGTTAGGATGCTGACCGTTGTGGTCTTTCCGGCTCCATTGTGACCAAGCAGGCCAAAAATTTCTCCGTGGTTAACCGAGAGCGTTAGTTCGTTTAGAGCGGTCTTCCCGTCGTACCTCTTTGTAATATTTTTCGTTGAAATTGCTAGCTCTGATGTCATAGTCTAACTATGGAGGCGCTGACATGAGTGGAGGGTGAGTATTTCTAGAGAATAGTATTAACTTTGCCTGCACAGTGGCCGCACGATATTCCTTGAATTTTGATAGTGGTTTGCATCATTTTCACCATAAATAATCAGTAAAGTGCTTGATTCAGCGTATTTCTACTTAATAATAGCCATGATAACTCAATTGCTATACTTCCACAGTGCTTTTATTGCGATCAAAGTTAAAGCGATTTGTAGGCATTAATGTCCTAGTTATGCTTTTGTTATCCCTTGGTACAAGTATTGCTCACCAGTCCGTCCCCGATGTTTCTTCTCAATCAGTAGTTCTTACCCACGTGATTGGCAATGATTCAAGTGCAGTTGGTTCACATTCGCTGGCGTGCGATATTTGTGTAGGTGTTGTCTTTCTTGTTTTACTTGTCGGCCGTAAAATCTTCCTGAAAAATAGAACCTGGACTTTAGGAGTGACAAATCAATTATCCCACTGGCGGGCCTTTAGTTTTACTCGGCCACCGAATTTCAAATTTGCACTAACTCTGCCACAACTTGGAGTTTTTCGAATCTAATCAATTTCTTGTCCTCGAAATCAACCAATTTCACTACGAGAAAAGGAATTTATAATGTTTGAGAAATCTCTAATCGCGTTTTCTGCCTTTGCTTTAAATTTTATGGCATCACCTACTCAGGCTTCATCTCATGCAAAATCTTTGTCAGATCTTGCCGTGATGTGGAAAATGTTGGCAAAACTGGCCTAGCGCCAGTTTCCAACTTCACAATGAAGCGTTTAGTTGCTGTTTTCTTTATCACTGCCTCTCTTTTTCAACTTCCGTTGGCAGTAGCTGCTCCAACAGTAGCTACTGCCCAACAAGAGGTTGATCGACTGCGCTCGGTAGCTGCAGATAAATATGAAGCGGCAAATGAGTCAAAAATAAAGATCACTCAACTTGAGCGCGAAACGAGCGTCTTAAATAAACAAGAGGCAAGCGTTCGTAAACAATTAAATAAAGCCAGCAATGTGCTGGCCAAAATAGCCATTGATCAATATAAAGCAGATGGATTAAGTGATGGCTTTGGTCTCCTCTTCTCCGGAGACCCAAGCAAATACCTATCCGATGCTTCAACCCTGGATGTGTTGAGTAAGCGGTACTCAAAATCCTTACGTGATTTCGCCTCTGCCAAGCAACGCGTACAAGCGACCCAATTAGTCGTTGCAGATCGAACTTTGCTCTTGCAAGTACAACAAAAGAAACTCACGGCCGAAGTGGGGGATGCTAAAGCCGCGTTGGCAAAAGCCGAGAAAGTCTTATCCTCTTTGAAGAAAGCGGATCGTGTTCGCCTTGCAAACGAAGAGGCTAACCGAGAAAACAAAATTTTTAAGGATTCTAAGAAATATGCAAGT
>JANLPM010000070.1:0-3737 GCA_031367265.1 Actinomycetes bacterium | reverse complement strand
GGCCTCCGAGATTACATTGTTAAAAATGGATTTAATTCAGTCACCCTTGGACTCTCAGGAGGAATTGATTCTGCCTTAGTTGCCACAATTGCCATTGACGCACTGGGTGCCGCTAATGTATTTGGCGTGGCAATGCCTAGTAAATACTCCTCGACACATTCAATTGAAGATGCTCAAGCTTTGGCAGAGGCAACTGGGATTAATTTTCGAACCGTCTCCATAGCTCCCATGGTCGATGCCTTTATGCACTCCCTTGAGCTAAGCGGTCTCGCCGCGGAAAACCTTCAGGCACGTGTACGCGGCGCTATTTTGATGGGGATTTCAAATTCTGAAGGACACATAGTTTTGGCGACTGGAAATAAGAGTGAACTAGCAGTTGGTTATTCAACGTTATACGGCGACGCGGTCGGTGGATTTGCCCCGATTAAGGATATTTATAAAACCGATGTCTGGACCTTGGCGCGTTGGCGAAATGCGCAAGCCAAGATTGATGGGCTCGTGCCGCCGATTCCAGAGCGATCTATAATTAAAGAGCCAAGCGCTGAACTTCGCCCCGATCAATTAGATTCCGACTCTTTGCCTGAGTATGAACTTCTTGATCGGATTCTTCGATTATACGTAGATGAGGATCATGGCTTTGAAGTTTTAGTTAAAGATGGTTTCAGCCCCGAACTCATTACCCGCATTATCTTCCTAGTGGATAAAGCTGAGTACAAACGCCGCCAGTACCCACCAGGCACAAAAATTTCCGCCCGTGCCTTTGGAAAAGATCGCAGATTACCTATGACTTCACGGTGGAGCCAGTCCTAGAACTGCGAACCATTCGCAACTCGCACAAATTCGAATTCTCGATAAACTTAACTTTATGCGCAGGATTATTACATGGTTTTTTACTCGCAACCGGATAGTTGATTTCTGCCTATCCACCTCTTGCAGCTGCTGATCTTTCAGAACCCAATTTTTTAGGCCCAAGCGAACATTTCACTTTATTTCAAGGGAGAATTATGAAGATTTATAACAACATCACCGAGATTGTTGGAAATACCCCGCTAGTTCGAATTAATAAAATTATGGATGGCGCACCTGCACATGTTTTTGCCAAACTTGAATTTTATAACCCAACTGCAAGCGTCAAAGATCGGCTCGGTATTGCGATGGTCGATGCGGCGGAAAAAAGCGGGGCGCTAAAACCTGGCGGCACAATAGTGGAGGCAACTTCGGGCAACACCGGAATTGCACTAGCAATGGTGGCTGCAGCCCGGGGATATAAAGCAATCTTAACCATGCCCGAATCCGTCTCAAAAGAGCGTAGAAAATTGATTCGAGCCTATGGCGCAGAGTTAGTTTTGACACCAGGAGCCCTTGGAATGAAAGGCGCAGTAGCTGCTGCCGAAGAGCTCGCTTCAACGGGCGCAGTGTTGGTTCGACAGTTTGAAAATATCGTAGGACCTGCGATTCACCGCGCGACAACTGGCGAAGAAATCTGGAGAGATACTGATGGCACGGTAGCCGCGTTAATTTCTGGTATCGGTACTGGTGGAACAATCACTGGAACGGGTCAGCTTTTAAAAGAACGTAATCCACTCATCAAGGTATTTGGGGTTGAGCCTGCCGCATCACCGATTTTAAATGGTGGCGCACCTGGACCACATCCAATTCAAGGTATTGGCGCTAACTTTATTCCCGAAATTTTAGATCGAAACGTTTACGATGAAGTCTTAGATGCCACCGCCGCTGACGCCATTGCATATGCTCGTCGAGCAGCTGCAGAAGAGGGCATCTTGGCTGGAATCTCATCTGGAGCCGCCCTTTGGGCAACATCAGTAATTGCACAACGGCCAGAGTTTGCTGGAAAAAATATTGTCGTGATCATTCCCTCATTTGGTGAGCGATACCTGTCAACCATTCTCTATGAAGATTTAGCAGATTAAGGAAGGCCATGATTTCTCAACTTTTAGAAGATCTTGATAACGCTTTGGTGAAAGATCCAGCGGCGCGAAATCGACTTGAAGTTTTTCTTGCCTATCCCGGTGTCCATGCAGTTTGGGGATATCGCTTGACTAATTTTCTATGGCGAAAGAATGCTAAATTAATTGCACGAGTCTTTTCTAACTGGATACGAAGCTCTACCGGCATTGAAATCCACCCTGCCGCAACGATTGGTCGACGATTCTTTATCGACCATGGAATGGGCGTCGTAATTGGCGCAACGGCGATAATCGGAGATGATGTGATGATGTACCACGAAGTGACTTTGGGGGCTCGAACCTACATTCAAGGTAAACGCCATCCAACAATTGAAAATAATGTGGTTATTGGGGCAGGGGCCAAAGTTATTGGCGATATCACGATTGGCCACGGCGCACGAATTAATGCCAATGTAGTTGTAACTAAGAGCATCCCAGCGCAAAGCACGCTGGAAAGCAGTGAGTTTTTCGTCATTTAATTAGTTAACACGTCCGTAATCTGTATTTGCAACACTATGGAGTATGAACCTTGATATGGATGAGCACCAAGAATCTAAACATCATGAGTTCGTTCTTCGTACTATTGAAGAGCGCAATATTCGATTTGTACGTTTGTGGTTTACCGATGTTCTAGGTTTCTTAAAATCCGTGGCAATCGCACCTGCTGAACTCGAGAACGCCTTTGATGAAGGAATTGGTTTTGATGGTTCGGCCATTGAAGGTTTTGCACGTGTGACCGAATCAGATATGTTGGCAAAACCTGATCCGACTACTTTTTCAATTTTGCCATGGCGCACTGAATCACCCGGAGCGGCACGAATGTTTTGCGACATCACAATGCCAGATGGAACGCCATCTCCTGCCGATCCACGAAATGTGCTGCGTCGTACCTTAGATAAAGCTGCTGCGATGGGATACACCTGCTATACCCATCCTGAAATTGAGTTCTTCCTATTTAAATCTCTGCCAGAGCGCGGTGTTGCACCAGTTCCAGTTGATCAAGGCGGATATTTTGATCACACTCCAGCCGTAGTTGGGCATGATTTTAGACGACAAGCAATTACTCTTTTAGAGGCGATGGGAATTTCCGTCGAGTTTTCACATCATGAGGGTGGTCCAGGGCAACAAGAGATTGACCTGCGCGATGCCGATGCACTAACAACGGCCGATAACATCATGACTTTTCGCCATGTGATTAAAGAGGTTGCCATGGATCAAGGCTTCCATGCATCCTTTATGCCTAAACCTTTTACCGACCACCCTGGAAGTGGAATGCATACGCATGTTTCATTATTTAAAGGTGAGGAAAATGCTTTCTATGATGCAGACGCCCAATACAACTTATCAAAGGTTGGTCGCTCATTCATTGCCGGAATCCTAAAACACGCTCCCGAAATCACAGCAATAACAAATCAATGGGTAAATTCTTATAAGCGTTTACACGGTGGAGGAGAGGCACCAGCACTCATTAACTGGGGACCTAGTAATCGCGGAGCACTTGTGCGACTTCCAATGTATAAACCAGGTAAAGAAAACTCAACGCGCATTGAATTTAGATCACCTGATACTGCTTGCAACCCATACCTAGCCTATGCCGTCATGTTGGCCGCAGGACTCAAAGGCGTGGAAGACGAAATCTCCCAGGTGGACGAGCACCTTCCCACGGCACCCGTGCAGCGTCCCCAGGTGAATTTGCCCCCCCAGGCTCCGACGACCGTGCAGCAGTTCGATCCCTACACCGGCAAGCCGATCAATCCCCAAAACGGTTGA
>JANLPM010000061.1:0-3765 GCA_031367265.1 Actinomycetes bacterium | reverse complement strand
CAAGCAAATCAGGCTGAACAAACTCCAGGCCAGTTAAAGATCTGGCCAGATATTGGCTTCAAAGGCCGTTCGACGATTAGAACAAACGAAACACAACGGCTCAAAGCCGTTGAATTTGCCAAGAGACAAGTCTTAGCGCATAAGCCTTATGTGTGGGGTACGCAGGGGCCAAATACCTATGATTGCTCGGGCCTGGTATTTGCCGCTTATAAATTTGCAGGATTAAGCTGGCCAGATTGGGATCGACTTAACTCTGCGCTTTATTCAGGGTATACCAAGCATGTTTCACTCAATGATCTGGTGCCAGGAGACCTACTTTTCTATTCATATAAGGGCACAATCTCTACCATCCACCACGTATCAATTTATGCTGGAAATGGAATGATGTGGGAGGCCAACTCAAGGAATTCCGGTCTTTTATTCTCGGGTATTTACAGTGTTAGAGGACTTATGCCTTTCGGTGGACGGGTCTAGTCTTATCGCATGCTTTCAAGTATGTCAGCAATTAGAAACGCGGTGCGAAAACCACTAGAAAATTTGGAAGCTGGGGATTTAATTTTAGTTGCGGTCTCTGGAGGTGCAGATTCATTAGCTCTGGCATATGCCCTTTCAATGGAGGCTCCGCTATTGGCGATTACTGTCCGCGCCGTCACAGTTGATCATCAACTTCAAACAGAATCGGCGCTACAAGCCGTACAAGTTAAAGCGCAGATGAAAGCTCTAGGTATTGAAACTTCTATTGAAAATGTAACAGTTGAAATAACCGAGGGATTAGAAGCATCTGCGCGAAAAGCTCGTTATGCAGCTCTAGATACCGTTGGTAACGCGCTAAATGCGGCAGCAATTTTCTTGGGTCATACTCGGGATGATCAAGCTGAAACGGTACTACTGGGGTTGGCACGTGGGTCGGGCACACGTTCGCTCTCGGGGATGGCCGAAAAAAAAGGAAAATATATTCGCCCTTTGCTTTCTATCACGCGCACTCAGACTGAGAAGCTTTGCGAAGAAGTTGGATTGCTTGCTTGGAAAGATCCGCATAATAAGGATTCAAACTTTGCACGTGTCAGAGTCCGTACAGATGCAATTCCAATACTTGAAAAAACTATCGGCCCCGGAATTTCTGAAGCATTGGCCCGTAGTGCCGATTTGTTACGTCACGATGCCGATGCCCTCGATGCCTGGGCCGAACGGGAAATTCTCCAGCTTAATTTGCAAGATATGGATTGTGAGTATCTGAGCCAACTTCCCCATGCGATCCGGAGCCGGATTATTCGCCGCGCAATTTATAGCGCCGGGGCACCCTCTGGTTCGCTCTCAGCCGATCATGTGGGAGCAGTTGAGGCTTTAATTACCGCGTGGAATGGGCAAAAAGCCGCTCATTTGCCAGGTGGTGTGAAGGTTCGGCGTTTTTCAGGCAGACTTTCGCTCTTGCGGTACTGACCCAAAGGGAGCTTTCGTGGATTTAGTCGGAATTGAAAATGAGATTGAGCGCGTGGTCGTAACTGAAATCGATCTGCAAGCAAGAATTAAGGAGCTCGCTGTCCGCATCGATAAAGATTACGAAGGCAAAGATCTTATTTTGATTGGAGTACTAAAAGGGGCAGTGATGGCAATGGCCGATATTTCTAGGGCGTTACAACGCCATGTTGAAATGGACTGGATGGCGGTTTCATCGTACGGTTCAGGAACAAAATCAAGTGGAGTTGTTCGGATTCTAAAAGATTTGGATCGAGATATCACGGGCCGAAATGTTTTAATAGTAGAAGATATTATCGATTCTGGATTAACACTCTCATGGCTCAAGGCAAACCTTGAATCGCGGGGCGCTAACAATGTAGAGATTCTTTCGATTCTTCGAAAGCCAGATGCAGCAAAAGTTGCAGTCGAAGTAAAATATGTAGGCTTTGAAATCCCGCCAGATTTTGTTGTGGGGTATGGACTTGATTTTGACGAAAAATACCGCAATCTTCCATTTATCGGCGTGCTTGCTAAGCACATGTATACATAGACCCCCAAGAAACGAGAATTTATAAAGATGTCAGAGTTAAAGAAACCAATTAAGAAATCGGCAAAGAAGAATCCACTTAAAAAGAGCTTTGCAGGAAACTTAACGCCAAAAAAGCCAGTTACTCGCGCTGGTCGAATTTTTCGTGGACCGCTATTTTGGATTCTAGTTGCAATTTTTGCTGTCTCTATTTTTGGTCAGATCACATCTGCGGGAAATCGATATACACGCATAGATACTTCACAAGCATTAGATGCAATTTCGCAGTCAAAAGTTGAGTCAGCTGAAGTTGTAGATAAAGATCAAAAGATTCGCTTAATCCTGCGCTCTGGTTCGACAATAAAAGGCGCAACAAAAGTTGAGGCATCATATGTAGCAAGGCAAGAGCCAACGATTATTGATGCCCTTACTTCAAACCCGCCTTCAAAGGGCTGGAACGTTCGCGTTCCTTCACAATCACTTCTCGTGTCGCTTCTCTTTTCAATCCTTCCGTTTCTACTCATTGGATTCCTCTTCTTCTGGATGATGAGCCAAGCGCAAGGTGGAAACAAGGTGTTTCAGTTTGGTAAATCCCGTGCAAAACTTCAAAACAATGACGTACCTAAGACGACATTTAAGGATGTCGCTGGAGCCGATGAAGCTATTGCCGAACTCGAGGAGATTAAGGACTTTTTAGCTAACCCAGATAAATACGGAGTATTAGGCGCCAAGATTCCCAAAGGTGTTCTACTCTTTGGTCCTCCTGGAACCGGAAAGACGCTACTTGCTCGCGCCGTCGCTGGTGAGGCTGGAGTACCTTTCTATTCAATCTCTGGATCAGATTTCGTTGAAATGTTTGTCGGCGTTGGAGCAGCGCGAGTACGCGATTTATTTAATCAGGCAAAATTAAATTCGCCAGCTATAGTCTTTGTTGATGAGATCGATGCCGTTGGGCGCCAACGCGGTACGGGTATGGGCGGCGGACATGATGAACGTGAACAAACACTTAATCAGCTTTTAGTTGAAATGGATGGTTTTGAAGAAAACACAAAGGTCATTCTCATCGCTGCAACTAACCGTCCCGATGTACTAGATCCAGCGCTACTTCGTCCAGGGCGCTTTGACCGTCAGATTGCGGTGGATCGTCCTGACCTTAAAGGTCGTGAAGCGATTCTGGCCGTGCACGCAAAGAACAAACCACTGAGCAAAGATGTAAAGCTCATTGATTACGCACGCCGCACGCCGGGCTTTACCGGAGCAGATCTTGCAAATGTATTAAACGAAGCGGCGCTATTGACTGCACGCGAGGAGAAGAAAACGATTTCAAATAGTGAGCTTGACGAAGCTATAGATCGCGTTATGGCCGGTCCACAGCGTAAGTCACGCATCATGAGCGATGACGAACGTCGAGTAACGGCCTATCACGAGGCAGGACATGCTCTTGTTGCTCACGCACTTCCCCACACTGATCCAGTACATAAAATCACCATAATGCCGCGCGGGCGTGCACTTGGTTACACCATGATTCTTCCTGATGAAGATAGGTATTCAACGACCAGAAATCAACTACTCGATCAATTGGCCTACTCTCTAGGGGGTCGCGCCGCTGAAGAGTTAATTTTCCATGACCCGTCAACGGGTGCATCAAATGACATCGAAAAAGCAACTGCGCTCGCACGGGCAATGGTTACCCAGTATGGAATGACTGAAGCTATCGGGGCAATAAAATTAGGTGCTAATATTGTTATTCCATTTATGGGGCGCGACTATGGCCACCAACG
>JANLPM010000034.1:0-8981 GCA_031367265.1 Actinomycetes bacterium | reverse complement strand
CCGAGTTCAAGGGCTCCTGTTCCGAGGGCAACCATATGTGAAGATATCCGATTGAGCTCCATCATCATGACTCGAATTACAGTTGCGCGTTCAGGAACATCATCTGTTATGCCCAGTAGTTTTTCAATCGCTAAACAGTATGCGGTCTCGTTGAATAGAGGAGCTAAATAATCCATGCGGGTAACAAATGTTGTACCTTGTGTCCAATTACGGAACTCAATATTTTTTTCAATACCAGTGTGTAAATACCCAATTCCACAGCGGACCTCAGTGACAGTTTCACCTTCGAGTTCTAGAACTAAGCGCAATACTCCATGTGTAGATGGGTGTTGTGGACCCATATTTACCACGACGCGTTCTTCCTTTGTTGAACCAATTTCCTGAATGAGCGAGTCCCAATCACCGCCAGTTACTGAAAAAACCGTGCCCTCAGTTGTCTCACGTGAAGGTGCATATGGATCAAATGACATCAATTATAACTCCTACGGTTATCTGGAGCTGGAATCGTTGCACCTTTGTACTCAACAGCGATTCCACCCAGTGCATAATCTTTGCGTTGGGGATGACCTTGCCAATCATCTGGCATCAAAATGCGAGTTAAACCTGGATGATTATCAAAGATGATTCCAAACATGTCGAAAGTTTCGCGTTCATGCCAGTTGTTACCAGCCCACACATCAACCAATGATGGAATGTGCGGATCGGAATCGGTAACTGAAACTTCTAAGCGTAAACGTCGATTATGTGTCATTGAAAGTAGCGGATAAACCGCAACTAGTTCGCGGCCAGCATTGAGCGGATAATGAACTCCGGAGACACCCATGCAGGTTTCAAATTTCAGTGTGTCGCGCAAAATCAAGGCAACTTCACCTAACTTTTCGCGTTTTATATGCAAGGTAAGTTCGCCGCGATCAACAACTACCCGCTCTATCGCAGTAGAAAACTCGGGGTAAGCACGCTCTAAGTCATCCGCCACATCATCGAAATAACTACCGTATGGTCGCTCAGAAGAGCCCGTTGTTATTGCAGTGCGTACTAAGCCGCCATAGCCAGAGGTATCACCAGTGTCGCGCGCCCCAAACATTCCATTTTCAGTCATTTAAGCGAGCAAACCCTTCATTTGATGGGTTGGCTTCGCGTTCATGGCAGCGAGTTCCACCTCTTTAATAATCTGTGCTCGGTTTGCACCTAATTTTTCATCGTATATTTTTTCATGCAGTTTCAAAATTGCATCCATAAGCATTTCAGGACGCGGCGGACAACCAGGCAGATAAATATCAACTGGAACAATGTGGTCTACACCTTGCACAATTGCATAATTATTAAACATTCCACCTGAGGAAGCACATGCACCCATCGCGATAACCCATTTAGGCGCCGACATTTGATCATAAATCTGGCGTAAAACTGGTGCCATCTTGTTAGATACTCGACCTGCAACAATCATTAAATCTGCTTGACGCGGAGATGCGCGAAACACCTCCATGCCGAAGCGTGAAATGTCATACTTTGCGGCAGAACCAACCGCCATCATTTCAATGGCACAACAAGCAAGTCCAAAAGTAGCTGGCCACAAAGAGTTCTTGCGCATATAGCCTGCCAGCTTTTCAACACTTGTTAAAAGGAAACCGCTAGGAATCTTTTCTTCGAGACCCATCTATTAATCCCATTCCAATCCGCCGCGGCGCCAAACATATGCATAGGCGACGAATACAGTTCCAATAAATAATGCCATTTCAATTAAGCCGAAGAGCCCGAGCTTGTCAAAGGTAACTGCCCATGGATAGAGAAAAACGATTTCGATATCAAAAATAATAAACAGCATTGCCGTTAAAAAATACTTAACCGGGAAACGACCACCCTCGGCAGCTTGCGGCGATGGCTCGATTCCGCACTCATATGAATCGAGTTTTGCTCGGTTGTAGCGCGCTGGTCCAGTCAATGCACCCGCAACAACAGAGATGATTGCAAAGCCGAAACCAATTGCCCCAAGCACCAGGATGGGTACGTATGGATTGGATGTGGATATCACGAGTGAAATCTTAGAACCGTTGAGCCTACGTCATTCACCGCTACCCCTTTACCCCACTGTGAACCGCAACAACTCCAAAGCTCAGATTTTTCCACGTGACCGACTTCCAACCCGCAGAAACCATCGCCGCAGCTAAACCTGCTTGGCCGGGCCAGGCTCGTATGGACTCTGCTAAATATATGTATGCCTCGGGATTTGAGGCGGTTTTTCTAGCAATAACTGGCAGTGCCCGCATCAGATAACCCATATATAGCCGGCGAAAAGGGCTCCATACGGGATGGGAAAACTCAACTACAACGATTCGCCCACCGGTTCTAGTTACTCGGAGCGCCTCGGCGAGCGCCTTGGGATAGTCGACGGTATTTCGCAGGCCAAAAGAGATGGTTGTAACGTCAAAACTCTCGGAGTCATAGGGCAGGTTTAAGGCATCTGCCTTAGAAAAATTCAGATACGGGCGTGATTTTCGGCCCTGGGCCAGCATTCCCTCTGAGAAATCGGTAGAAAAGACGGTTGCCCCAGCCTTATGAAGGGGCTGCGATGATGAACCCGGCCCAGCGGCTATGTCAAGGATCCTCATTCCAGGCTGCGGGGCGATAATTCTGGTGGCTGCACGCCGCCATGCCTTTGTCCGCCCCAGAGATAACAGATCATTGACCAGGTCGTAACGCTTAGCCACTCCATCAAACATTGCCGCGACCGCATCGGGATCTTTTCCAAGATTAGCGCGAGACATGTGCTCATTCTTCCTTGAAGTAGGCTCATCCACAACTTAACCGGCCAAGGAGGTCTGCTTTTGTCCTTTTCTGATAGCTCGCTTCGAGCCATAGTGCTTCCACGCAGCTCAGCTCTGAGCATTAGCGCTCTCATCGCTGGTGGCGTTGTTTTTCTCGCGGCGCTAGCACAAATTGCCATACCTGTTCCAGGTTCGCCAGTTCCAGTAACTGGCCAGACCTTAGGGGTTTTGTTGATTGGAACTACATATGGAACCCGGCTGGGCTTAACCACCTTTGCCCTTTACTTACTCGCGGGCATTGCAGGTGTTCCTGTATTTGCCGGTGCAAGTTTCGGAATTGGAAAAATTACGGGAGCAACCGGTGGATATTTAATTGGAATGTTGATTGCAACTTACGTCTTGGGTCTATTAGCCAAGCAACGCTTAGATCAAAAATTCTTAACTTCCCTGCCATCAATGTTATTTGGAAGTGTAATTATTTTCTCCTTCGGTTTATTGTGGTTACACCATTTCACCGGCAAAGATTGGAGTTGGACTATAAGTGCGGGATTTACGCCGTTTATTGTGGGCGAAATTCTCAAAATTGCAATCGCAGGAACATCGCTTCCTATTCTATGGCGATTTGTGAACGCCAAAACGCGTTAATTATTCCAATTATGCCCTCACTCATACAAGTAACAACTACTCATCTCGGGGAACATCTCCCTTTGCTAGACCTCTTGCCAGATGCAAATCCAGTTTCATGGGTAAGAGGTGGCGATGGTTTAGTTGGTTGGGGTGTATTTGCAACGACAACGGTAACTGGTCCGAGCCGCTTTTCCGATGCCCGCGAGTGGTGGAAGAAACAGCTGCAAGGTTTTGCAGTGACAAACTCGGTTCATGGAAATGGTACCGGGCCAGTTCTCTTTGCTTCATTTTCCTTTTCACCCGAAGATATTTCAGTATTAATAATTCCAGAAGTTATCGTTGGTAAGCGAGGTGACAAGTCCTGGATTACTTGGATTGGTTCATCGCCGCAACCCTCACTTAATGTAATTGCCCCTGAGCTATTAGATAATTCGATTATCTGGGACCACGATAATGAGGCCGATAACAACTGGAAAAATGGGGTTGCCACTTCTGTAGTTAGGATTCAAGCAGGTGTTTTAGATAAAGTCGTTTTGGCGCGCGATTTTACGGGTCGGTCACCAATAGATATTGAACCTCGAACAATTTTAAAAAAATTAGCGGAGCAATATCCGTCAACTTGGAATTTCGCAGTGGCTGGGCTCATTGGTGCGACCCCCGAACTTTTGCTTCGCTTGAGCCGCAAGATGGTCACCTCACGCGTCTTGGCTGGAACAATAATCAAGACAGGTGATGACGAACGTGACTTAGCGCTTGCCGCATCACTGGCCAGATCTTCAAAAGATTTAGAGGAGCATGAATATGCGGTGCGATCGGTTGCCGATGCCCTCGAACCTTTTTGTACGTCGACAAATGTTCCTGAATCCCCTTTTGTTTTGCACTTAGCAAATGTGATGCATTTAGCAACTGATGTCACGGGTGCCTTAGCTGAAAAGTTAGCCCATGTGGATGCCTTTACTATTCTTGAACAACTCCATCCATCGGCAGCGGTTTGTGGAACGCCGCGCATGCAGGCCACCGACTTAATTACCGAAATAGAGTCAATGTCACGCGGAAGATATGCCGGTCCAATTGGCTGGATTGATGCCGCTGGTGATGGGGAGCTCGGAATTGCACTGCGTTGTGGTCAAATAACTTCTCAGTCAATTCGAATCTTTGCAGGATGTGGCATCGTTGCAGGCTCTGACCCCGCAAAAGAGTTAGCCGAAAGTGAAGCAAAGTTCATTCCGATGCGAAATGCCCTATCTTAAATAGAGTTCATTTTTTGGTAAATTGACCTTAAGTTTTCGGCGTTAGCTTCTCGGGATTGAACTTTTGCAACAACTATCGAAACTCCTTCAATTGGCTCCAACAATGTTTCTTTCAGCTCTGCAATCGTTGTAATCGTCATTGAATGAACACCGAGCCCTTGCGCAATTGCGGCAGGATCTAATCCGTGCGGTGTCCCAAAAACGGTTTCAAAGCCTGGAGTTCCCCGCTGTGGTAAAGTTGAAAAAATTCCGCCACCATTATTATTTATTATAAAAAATCGGCAGTTTATATCCTCTCTTTGAATTAATCCCGTTATGTCATGAAGAAATGCTAAATCACCTAATACTGCAACGGTTTGCTTATGGCCACTTGCTATTCCAAGAGCAGTTGAGATATTTCCATCAATCCCAGCTAATCCGCGGTTAGCGTACGTAGTGATTCCTGTGCGCGGTGTCGCAAAACCTTCGAAATCACGTATTGGTCGCGAAGAGGATACAAAAAACGCGGTTCCATCAGGAATCGCTGCCGCAATGGTCTTCGCAATCGCGGCTTCACTGAAGGTGTTATCTTCATTAATAAATTTTGCACAACGGCTGGAGTATTTCTGCCACTCGGCAATCCATTCACTTGATGGATTAATGGTGTTTAATTGTGGAAGTTCGGTAAAACATTTATCGGCAGAGCGGTCACTATCGACAGTAGCAATTCGTGGATCTATAACATAAGCAACGGGTGCCGACCCAATGAGCGCATTAATTGATCTAGAAAGAGTCGTGCGCCCAATTACAATCGTGGCTTGGGGGGTTAAGTTGCTACGGATTTTTGGTGAGGTGAGAAAAATAGATGCATGCCCAATTGCGTGCGGAAAAGAGAGCGGATCTTCGGCGATTACCGGCCAACCAAGTTTTTGAGAAAATTTCATTACCTCATCGAGGGGCAACCCGCCTCGGTCATGACCAATAATTAAAACTCCGCGTTGTGCTTGAATTTTAAGGACAGGTACCGGATTTCTAGAGCTAAATATCTGTGGTGTAGGTTTTATATCGATTAACCAATCCTCGGACCCATCTGGAAGTAAGGGTTCACTAAACTGCAGATTTAAGTGCACTGGGCCAAGTCGCAAACTATCTAGTGCTAGCTCCATGGGAAAGACGGGACCATCAATATCGGCAAAATATCGAACTGCCTTTCCAAAAATTCGAGCCTGCTCAGTAGTTTGATTTGCGCCAGTACGTCGAAACATTGCCGGGCGGTCGGCCGTGAGCACCAAGAGCGCAGCGTTTGTGTGGTGTGCCTCCAAAACTGCAGGATGAAAATTGGCTACTGCCGTCCCACTAGTACAGACAATAGGTACTGGGCGTTGAGTTGATTTAATGAGACCGAGCGCAAAAAAAGCTGCAGTGCGTTCATCGATTCGAACATGCAACTTAATTAAACCTCGTTCTGCTGCGGCATTAAAAGCTAAAGAAAGTGGGGCATTGCGTGAGCCAGGAGAGATGACCACGTCAGTTATTCCAGATTCAATAATCTGTCGAACGACTACTCGTGCCAGCGAGGTAGCATCATTCATACGTTCCACTCTCTCTCTTTGATGTAACTCTCTACTCCCGCACTCCAGGTCATACGAATCCGATTCTTCCACCAATTTAACCGCTCGTTAGAAACGGCTAGCTTATGGAGTAAGGAAATCTCAGGTCGTATATTACTCACTTGAATTTTTCCATCGCGGATCGGAAGATGCGCTACATCGACGGCAAGCAATGAGCCGGTGCCCAGCCCTGAGGCAAAATTTAAATGTGGGATTGCAGCTGCAAGTTTGAGGCCATGTGAAATTCCAACTGCACTTTCAAGTGCACTTGAAACTGCTACAGGAAGGTTGTGGTGATGAGCAATCTCAAGGGCCCGCACAATTCCGCCTAGAGGAGCAACTTTAAGCATAACAATATCAACCGCACCTTCTAGCTCTAGATTCATTGGGTCTTTAGCTTTTCTAATTATTTCATCACCTGCGATTAACACTGAACAACGCTGCTTTAACTCACGCAACTCTTCAAGAGTGGCGCACGGTTGTTCGACGTATTCTATTTCGCCAATTTGATCAATGAAATTACTTGCCTGATCAACGTCCCACAATCCATTAACATCTATACGAATTCTAACTTTTGGCCGTAATGCGCGGACACAAGCAATACGTGCTAAATCAAGCTCAAGATCGCCTCCGACTTTAATCTTGACGACATTGATCCCATGAAAAGAATCGAGAATTTCTGATATTTCAGTTGGATTATCAATTGCTGGCAACGTGGCATTTACCTCAATCTCATTTCGAAGCAAGGCGGGTGATTCTACGAAAGCCGCCTCAATTCCACTTATTAACCAGGGAATTGCGGCTTCAAAACTATATTCAAGAAAAGGAGAGAACTCGCCCCAACCATGAGGCCCCTCGAAGAGAGCCACTTCACGTGAAGTAACCGCACGAAAATCGGTCTTCGTCGCAAGCGCAACGACGTGTAATGAACCTAAAATTGAATCCAGCATTACTTATGGGCGCTTAGGAAATCTCTGAAAATCTGGAGTTCGTTTTTCCTTATATGCATCGCGCCCCTCTTGGCCCTCTTCACTCATATAAAATAAGAGTGTTGCATCACCGGCAAGTTGTTGAATACCAGCTAATCCATCATCGGCGGCATTCAAACTTGATTTAAGTAATCGAAGCGCGAGCGGCGAGTTACGCAACATTTCGCGACACCACGAGACTGTTTCTGCTTCTAACTCAGCAATTGGTACGACAGTATTTACTAACCCCATTTCCAGCGCCTCTTGAGCATCATATTGCCGCGTCATAAACCAAATCTCGCGCGCCTTTTTTTGTCCAACATGGGCAGCTAATAAGCCGGCTCCATATCCACCATCAAAAGATCCAACCATCGGTCCGGTTTGACCAAACTTTGCATTATCGGCAGCAATAGTTAAATCGCAGACAACATGGAGAACATGTCCACCGCCAATTGCCCAACCTGCAACCATGGCAACTACTGGTTTCGGTGTGCGTCGAATCTGAATTTGTAGATCTAGAACATTTAGTCGACCTATTCCTTTTTTCGCTAACTTATCCTCGCCTAGATAACCATCATCTCCGCGAACGCTTATGTCACCACCTGAACAAAAAGCTTCGGTGCCTTCTCCCGTCAAAATTATCACGCCGATCTCTTCATTATCGCGCGCTAAGGAAAACGCCTCCATTAATTCAATTACTGTCTGTGGCCTAAAAGCATTGTGTAGCGATGGCCGATTGATGGTGATTTTCGCCAGGCCCTCACCTATCTGATACCTAATGTCGGTGAAATTCTCACTCCCGGGTGCACTTATCCAGGCGGGGATCTCCCGACTTCCAAATTGGCGATTAATAGGCTTACTCACATTTCCTCTTTTCCTCGGTGCTAGCGATAGCCTACGGCTGCAATGGACATGTCGTCACAACGAAAAATACTTCGAGTCACTCCTACCTGCCCTCTGCCGGAATTAATAGGGGAGATTACGGCGGCACTGAACGGGTCCGGTCCTGCCCTCAGTTTTGGCGAAGTCCGCGCTAAATCCACATCTAGCGACATCGCCATGATAATTGGGACAAGCGGAAGTACCGGTCTAGTTAAAGAGGTCGCATTTAGGAAAACTGCTCTGATCGCCTCGGCACAAGCATCAAATTCTTATATCGGCGCAGTTAATGCGTCGACGTGGTCGCTGCTTTTACCAGTAACTCATATTGCCGGCGTGAATGTAGTTATCCGTTCGCTTGAACTAGATACGTTGCCGGTAGATCTGCGAAACTTCGCGGGTGAATACCCAACCGTTGATTTCACCTCAATCGTCCCCACGCAGTTATATCGCGCGTTGAATTCAGATCAACGCTTGCTTAGACATTTACAGGGCACTAAAGCGGTCTTAGTTGGTGGCGCAGCTTTAACTCCCGCGCTTGGCAATAAAGCAGAGGCGGTTGGCATAAGAATTATTGAAACTTATGGGATGACTGAAACTTGTGGCGGTTGTATTTATGATGGGAAGGCATTAAACGGAGTTGAGTTTGCAATCGCTGAAAATGGTCGCATAAAAATACGTGGACCAGTTTTAGCTCACGATTACTTAAACTCCCCAAATCTTTTTCACTTACAGGATGGCTGGTTTATGAGCAATGATCTCGGAGAAATTATTGATGGAAAACTCCATGTTATTGGAAGAGCCGACGATGTAATTATTACCGGAGGGGAAAATCTCTCGCTCACTGCAGTTGAAGCGACACTTTCAATTCGCTTTCCAGAGTTAGAGTGTGCCGCATTTGCA
>JANLPM010000012.1:0-2433 GCA_031367265.1 Actinomycetes bacterium | reverse complement strand
GCCATACGCCAAGCAAAGGGATAAGAATGTCAGATATCGAAATCGCACAGGCCGCAACTATGAAGCCAATAAATGACATTGGCGCATCACTAGGTATTGATGTCGAGCACCTTGAAGCATATGGAAAATATAAAGCAAAAGTTAATTTGAAGTATTTAACTTCCTTGCCTGAGCGCAAGAATTCAAAACTAATATTAGTTACTGCAATTAGCCCAACGCCGGCCGGAGAAGGCAAGACGACAACTACTGTCGGATTAGGTGATGCGCTGCGCCAGATAGGCAAAAGCGCCATGCTTGCCCTTCGCGAGCCATCTTTGGGACCGGTCTTTGGAATGAAAGGTGGAGCCGCTGGCGGCGGGTATGCTCAAGTTGTTCCCATGGAGGATATTAATCTTCACTTCACTGGGGATTTCAATGCAATAGGTCTGGCTAACAACTTACTTGCTGCGCTAATCGATAATCACATTCATCATGGAAATGAACTCGCAATAGATATTCGTCGAGTGACATGGAAGCGGGTTATAGATATGAATGATCGCGCTTTACGTGAAATCATTCAATCAATTGGCGGAGTCGGAAATGGGTATCCGCGAAGCGATGGTTTTGACATTGTTGTTGCCTCAGAGATCATGGCCATCTTCTGTCTTGCGACATCAATAGATGATTTGAAAGAGAAAATCGGCAAAATCGTCGTTGGCTATAAGCGTGATAAAACACCGGTGCTTGCTTGCGAACTTAATGCCCAAGGCGCAATGACGGTTATCTTAAAAGATGCTTTCCAGCCTAACTTAGTTCAAACATTAGAGAACACCCCAGCATTTATTCATGGCGGACCATTTGCCAACATTGCGCATGGCTGTAACTCAGTCGTGGCAACAACCTCGGCCATGAAATTGGCGGATTACGTGGTAACTGAAGCTGGATTTGGTGCAGATCTAGGCGCTGAGAAGTTCATTGACATTAAATGTCGTAAATCGGGGTTGCGTCCATCTGCTTGCGTACTTGTCGCAACAATCCGCGCAATAAAATATCACGGTGGTGCAGACTTAAAGACAATCACAGATGAGAATTTAGCAGCCCTTGAAGTTGGAATTGTTAATTTAGAGCGACATATTCATAATATTAAAGATGTTTACAACTTACCGTTAGTCGTCTCAATCAATAACTTTACCAGCGATACTGATGCAGAAATCGCACTCCTTCGCACACGTGTTGAGGCAATGGGGGTGAAGATTGTTCTTGCAACTCACTGGGCCGATGGTGGTGCTGGTGCTATCGATTTAGCTCACGCAGTCGTAGAACTCTGTGAACAACCAGAGCGAATGAGCTTCGTGTATGAGGATGAGGCAACTCTGTGGGAAAAAGTCACTGCCGTTGCTACCAAAATCTATGGTGCAAAAGAAGTTACTGCCGATGCCAAGGTACGCTTAAAGTTAAAGGAGCTTGAGGCTGCGGGTTATGGTAAATTCCCGATTTGCATCGCCAAAACCCAGTATTCATTTAGCACCGATGCCGCACTACGTGGCGCGCCCAGCGGACATTCCCTCAACATCCGCGAAGTTAAGCTCTCTGCCGGCGCTGAGTTCATTGTCATGATTTGCGGTGAAATCATGACAATGCCAGGACTTCCTAAAACCCCTGCCAGCTCACGTATTGATTACATTGATGGCAAGGTCGTAGGTTTGTTCTAATGAAATTCTCGCCGTGGTCACAAGAAACAGCTTTAGCGCTGCTTGCGTCCCTGCGCGAAGAAAAAGGGCCAGTTCTTATGGCACTTCAGTTGATGCAAAAAGAGTTTGGCTATGTTGATAAAGCCTGTGTTGAACTAATTGCAAACTTCTTCAATAAATCTCGTGCCGATGTACATGGAGTACTAACTTTCTATCATGATTTGCGCATTACTCCACCTGATGAAAACCATATTTCTATCTGCGTTGCTGAGGCATGCCAAGCGGTCGGCGCACGTAAGTTTGAAAAGATTGTTAAAGCCAGATTTGGCGCACAGGTTCACGATGGATATTGTTTTGGTAACTGCGCACTTGGACCAACTGTGATGGTGAATGGAAGACTAATTGGCCGTGCCACAATTGAAAAAATTGAAAGGGCCTGTCAATGAGAGTATTTGTCCCCGGCGATAGCGCGGCAATTTCCATTGGCGCCGATGAAGTTGCGCGAGAAATTTCCCGGATAGATCCTTCCATAGAAATTGTGCGCAATGGTTCGCGTGGGGCCTTGTGGCTTGAAACCTTGGTCGAAGTTCAAAAACCAAACGGGCGAATTGCTTATGGTCCAGTGAATTTGGAAGATGTGGGCTCACTCTTTGCTGCAGATTTTCTTAACGGTGGTGCCCATCCACTTTTCTTAGGAAAAACCGCTGAAATTGCATGGTTAGCTTCGCAAGATCGCATCACATTTGAACGAGTGGGAATCATT
>JANLPM010000007.1:0-2168 GCA_031367265.1 Actinomycetes bacterium | reverse complement strand
ACCGTGGCAGTCTCATCGCGAATCTATCGTGGCCTATCGCCATTGACTGGTGGAAAAGATCATTTATCGCACCGCTTAGTGCGCAAAGGTGCAACCCATAAAACTGCGGCAATTTTATTATGGGCCGGCTCTGGTCTATTTGCGCTACTGGCCATCGGAATTTACAGTTTCCCAAAAAACTTAGGGAGCTTATTGATTTACCTATCGGCGCTCATTTGGGTTCGTGCTTTGGTTTATTTTCTTAGAATCCCATCCGAGGATTAATTGATGCAACAATTACAAACTATCTCGGATTAGATACAGCACAAGCGCTGAGTGATAACGTTTTATCAAACCTTGGACGCCCAGCAGTCGGTGGCTTCCACAAAGCCATTTAGACACGCCTTGCGTTATTAACATAAAGCGTTACTATAGGAAGGTGATTCTTTCCTTCGCGGATAAGCAGACTGAGGCGCTCGCCGATGGCAAGCAAGTCCGGAGGTTCGCCTCCTTTGAGAGGATCGCACTTCGCAAATTGCGGCAGCTTGAAATCGCAGGTCGGTTAGACGATCTTCGAGTTCCGCCGGGCAATCACCTTGAACGGCTTAAAGGGGATCGTGCGGGACAAATGAGCATTCGAATTAACGATAAATGGCGTATTTGTTTCAATTGGACCTTGGCAGGTCCAGAACAGGTAGAAATTGTTGACTATCACTAGGCACCAAGAGGGGGAACTAAAAATGACAACAAAGCTTGCACAATCTCAGAGTAGGGCCAGCGCTAGGCGTCTCGATTCAGTGACCCCTGGTGAGCTACTACTAGAAGAATTCATGCGCCCAATGGGCTTAACTGCTTATCGACTTGCCAAAGAGATTAATGTGCCAGCACAGCGCATAGGCGAGATCGTAAAAGGTAAACGTGGAATAACTGCTGATACCGATTTGCGTCTCTGTCGCTTCTTTGAACTCTCGGATGGGTATTGGTTACGCGCTCAGGTTGCACACGATATCCAGGTTGCACAAGTGGAGATAGCCAAAACTTTAAAGGCCATCAAGCCATGGTCGACTCGGTTCGCTTCATAACTACTCAGAAGGAGGACGTATTTTTCTTTTGAACTGCAAATGTCCAGAATGGTTCGGTATCTGAAAACTTCAACGTGGTTAAATCAAAATCTGCCGCTCCTAGCATCTGCCTGATTTCAGCCTGGCTAAAACGCTGTTCCAGAGATGTTCCAAAGCGATCAAGGGCATCATTGGCCAACATCACAAAGGGCATATCGGCGTAATGATGCAATGGAAAATTAGAAATATCTCGCCCAAACTTTCGTAACAGTTTTGAAAAACGCGCTAATGGCCAATAAATAAGGCCAGCCATTATCGTCGCACTTAACCGCTTTATTGGCTGGGGAAGACGAGAAATTACTTTCCGCACTAAGTTCACACCTTTAAAAATCAACCTGTAATGCATGGGCTTATTTTCAAGGTTGTAATACAGATAGCAAAGAAAAAACCCACCCGGTTTAATACTGCGCGAAACATCCTTGATTGCTAGCCCCGTATCAGGAATATGGTGCAACACCCCTAGAGACATCGCTAGATCCAACGATTCAGGGGGAATCGAATTAACCCCTACAGTCTCTTGCAGTACGGCAATTTTCGGGACATCAACAAACTTCTTTTGCAGTACTGTGCTCGATCCATCACTTGGCTCTAAGGCGTAAACCTTAGAAAAAAATGGCAGCAACCTCGAACTCCAGCGGCCACTACCAGCCCCAAAATCGGCAGCAATTGAGGTGGCGGGATTAAATTGAGCGAAATCAAGCGATGCGCAATAAGCGGTGAACTGAGCATCCAAAGCATCGGCCGTCTCGGTCTCGGTGTAATCAAATGCGGCCCACTCATGACCAAAGCTATCGATAACACTTTGGTCGAGGTTCTCATCTTTATCGCGCTGGCTCACTATCGCTCCTTGGAATTTAACTCGGTCTTGCGCTTCACAATGCTTGCACTAGGTATATTAAAGGTCAGAACATATTCAGGGGCTTTTTCCTTTGAATCCCGTCCGGGGATAAACCAATACACCCCTTAGAATTACCCGCATGAAACAGGTTGCGGTAACCGGCGGGGCTGGATTTATCGGCTCAAATTTAACCCGCCGTTTACTATCCGAGGGCTATAACGTCGTAGTCG
>JANLPM010000260.1:0-1595 GCA_031367265.1 Actinomycetes bacterium | reverse complement strand
TTTCCAGTGATACGACAAATGCTTTATCAAGAGCGGCTAATGCCTGCGCACTTTTGGCACCATCAAGTGGATCGACGCCACCCACTATGAGTGCACCTATCTGACCAGTATGTACTGCGGCGAAAATTTCGTCGTAATTGCGACCGATTGAAGTTGGAATGGTTGGTACGCCCCAATGCGCCGAAATATCTACGCGGGCAGCGGCATCAGCGACTGGACGGCCACCTGGCAATAAGTTGCCGATCGCTCCAGCTTCTAATGCACCACGTTCGCCGGCACGACGTGGAATCCATGCAATTTTTGCACCTGTTGCATCTGCCAACGCTGCCACTGATGTTAGGACCCCGGCGCTTTCAGATGCGCGCTCTCCCACAAGAATTATCGATTTAGCGCTTAGAGGTTGCGTTTCAATTGCTGAAGCTTCTTGGCCTGGTACGGTTTTAATAAAAGCACCGTGGAGTTTTTCTACCCCAATGGAGAGTTTGGTGGCTATTGCGGTAACTTTCAAAGCACGTTTGCGTACTTGCTTATTTAAACGCAAGAATACAATTGGCGATTCTTCTTCAGGCTCAAAGCCCACCAAAAGAACATGATCGGCGATATCTATATCGCGATAAGTCGTCGTTGAACCAACAACTCGAGAGGCTAAAAATTCGCGTTCCTCATCGGATGAAAGACGTGAGCGGAAATCAATATCATTTGTGCCAAGGACAACTCGAGCAAATTTGCTATACCCGTATGCATCTTCATACGTCGCACGACCACCTACAATTACGGCAGCTGCTGAGGCCTTTAATCCACTCGCTGCGGCGGCAATCGCCTCTGGCCATGAAGCTGGAACTAAATCACCGTTTTCATTACGGATTAAAGGATGGTTTAAACGATCATTGGCAGTGACATATTTAAAAGCCCAACGTCCCTTATCACAGTTCCATTCTTCATTAACCGATGCATCTTCACCCGCCAGGCGACGAAGTGTTTTGCCACGTCGAACATCAGTGCGCATATCGCAACCAGATGCACAGTGCTCGCATGCAGATGGGGTTGATACTAAATCAAATGGTCGGGCGCGGAAACGATACGAAGCTCCGGTTAATGCACCGACTGGACAGATCTGAACAGTATTTCCGGAAAAATATGATTTAAATGGCTGCTTTTCGTAAATACCAACTTGCTGGAGAGCCCCCCGCTCGTTAAGAGTAATAAAAGGATCACTGGCGATTTGCTCAGAAAAACGCGTACAGCGTGCGCATAAAACGCAGCGTTCACGATCTAGCAGGACTTGTGATGAAATATTTATCGGCTTTTCAAATCTGCGTTTTACTCCATTAAAACGGCTCTGGCCTTGACCATTGCTCATAGCTTGGTTTTGAAGTGGACATTCCCCGCCTTTATCGCAGACCGGGCAATCAAGAGGGTGATTGATAAGCAAAAACTCCATCACGCCTTTTTGCGCTTTGTCGGCCACAACCGAGGTAAGTTGAGTTTTAACAATCATTCCTGGCTCTACCGGAATTGTGCACGATGCTTGAGGCTTAGGAAAAGCGCGACCATTAATTTCAATTTCGACTAAGCATTGACGGCAAGCACCAACT
>JANLPM010000238.1:0-3475 GCA_031367265.1 Actinomycetes bacterium | reverse complement strand
TGGTTGCGCGTGGTGATTTAGGCGTTGAACTCCCCATTGAAGATGTACCTCTCGTGCAAAAACTCTGCGTTGAATTAGCCCGTGATTTGGCTAAGCCCGTGATAGTTGCGACGCAGATGCTTGAATCGATGATTTCTAACTCACGTCCCACACGGGCTGAGGCAACTGATTGTGCCAACGCCGTTTTAGATGGTGCTGATGCGCTGATGCTTTCTGGAGAAACCAGCGTTGGTCAATTTCCAATTGAATCAGTACAGACAATGGCCCGGATTATTCAAAAAACTGAAGAAGGCGGCCTCGACCGAATTCGTCCCATCAAAACCGCGCCGCGCACCAAAGGTGGCGCAATTACAAAAGCTGCGACAGAAGTAGGTGCCATCGTCGATGCTAAGTATTTAGTTGCCTTTACACAAAGCGGTGATTCAGCTCGACGAATGTCGCGCCTTCGCTCTCCAATTCCGATTCTGGCTATGACACCAGAAATTGGAACGTATAACCGCTTAGCTTTATCATGGGGAGTGGAATCAATGTTGACACCAGTGGTGGGTGCAACCGATGAAATGGTAAAGATTGTCGATTCAGTTCTCATCGAATCGGGCCGTGCTCATATTGGTGATAACGTGATGATTGTCGCCGGTACGCCCCCAGGTATTCCCGGTTCAACAAATGCAATGCGTGTTCACTTGGTGGGTGACGCCGTTGGCGGAGTAGCACCGGCCTACCGCTAAGATTTGCTTTCAACGCCTCGGTACTCCAACGGTAGAGAGGGCAGTCTCAAACACTGCACAGTGTCGGTTCGAATCCGACTCGGGGCACGCTAGCAACATTTTGCATCCTGAGAGGATGAATTACAGTGATTCGTATTCTGGTTGCTGAAGATGAGGCGCTTATACGGATGGACCTGGTTGAAATGTTGCAGGGCGTTGGTTATGAAGTTGTCGCACAAGCCAGTAATGGGCAAGAGGCCGTTGATTTAGCGGTTAAACATAAACCTGACCTGGCAATATTGGATATCAAGATGCCGGTAATGGATGGAATTTCGGCCGCAGAAAAGATAATTCATTTAGCCCCAGTCTTAATGCTGACAGCTTTTTCGCAGAAAGAGTTAGTAGATCGCGCTAGAGATGCTGGAGTTATGGCATATGTAGTAAAACCCTTCACAATTGGAGATTTAATTCCGGCAATTGAAATTGCGATAAGCCGTCACACACAAATGAAATCCCTTGCCCAAGAGGTAACCGATCTGCATGAGCGCCTGGAAACCCGTAAATTAATCGACAGAGCCAAAGGCACCTTAATGAAGGCACTTAACCTATCTGAACCAGAAGCCTTTTCCTGGATTCAGCGAACGGCAATGGATCGGCGTATCAGCATGAAGGCGGTAGCCGAAGCCGTTATTAACCCAGATGCGGTACCTGAGGGCTGGGTTTGAAGAATTACAGTTTTCTCCAATTTTATAACGAAATTGGAATACTAAATGGCCCAATTTGGCCTGTTGGCAAGTCGAAAATGCCGTTACTCTCATCACCTCCCTGTCCCGGGACGAAATGAACAGGAAAGGCAATTCATGAACACAAAGATTCAACGTTCACTTGCCGTTATGTCTGCCGCAGCTCTCGTTTTCGGAGTCGCAACGACATCAACAACAGGTGCGCAAGCTGCGTCGAAAAAAAACCTCTTAATCGCATATCAAGGTCCGCTCTCAGGAGGAGAAGCATCAACGGGTATTGACGAGATTAATGCAGTTAAATATGCAGTCAAACTGTTTAATGCCGCTAACAAAGGCTATAACATCAAAGTAGTTGCAGTAGATGACCAAGGAGATCCAGCCGTTGCATCAACGGTTGCTCCAGGCACTGGAAGCAACAAGAAAATCGTCGGTCTCGTAGGACCCGCATATTCAGGTGCAACAATTGCATCCCTTCCATATTACAAAGCTGGTGGATTAGCTCTTATTTCGCCATCTGCAACCCGTGTCTCGCTGACAGATCCAAAATCACCTGATTTCGGCGGACCAGTCTTCCACCGTGTAGTTGCAACAGATGACAAACAAGGTCCAGCGTTAGCTAAATATGCAACGGCAGGCGTGAGTTCACCAAAGGTATTCGTCTTTGATGATCAGTCTGCATATGCAGTACCTCTTCGTGGATATGTTGAGTCTGCAATGAAGACAATGTCAGGTGCAACACTTGTTGGTGGCGACTCAGTGCCAAATACAACAACTGACTTCAGCCCAACAATTGCAAAGATCAAAACTGGTGGCGCAACTGTAGTTATCTACACAGGATATTACAGCCAAGCTGCCGTATTCATTAAGCAACTCCGCGATTCAGGTTCGAAGGCGGTATTCGCTGGTGGCGACGGAGTATTTAACCAACAGTTCGCAGTGCTTGCCGGAGCAGCAGCCGAAGGCTCACGCCTTACTGGTGTTGCAGGTCTTGCAGATGTTGGTGCTAAGCAAGAGGCGGCTTTCAAAAAATCAATGGGTATCTCATCAGGTGTTTATGCCGTTGAGTCCTTTGATGCCGCAAACATCTTCTTAGCTGGTATCAAGGCTGGAAAGACAACTCGCGCAGCGATGCTCAAGTGGGTCACTGCCTATCACGGAACTGGAATTGGCGGAGCAACTCTCTCATTCGATAAGAATGGCGATATTGCCGTCGGTGGATTCTCTGGCTTCACAGTAACTAGTGGAGCACTAAAGAACACAGGTCCAGTTAAGTAATTAACTAGATTAAACGCTTAGAAGTTGGTGGGCGTTAAAGTTATTTTCTACGATAAATTTAACGCCCACCACTTACGTAATCTATGAACATACATGCCTTACCTCTTTTGGAACAGAAGGAGCTCAATGTTTGCGGTACTAATTGACCAATTCTGGTCATTGACTATTGCCGGGATCGCACTTGGATTTATTTATGTCTTGATTTCACTTGGCTACACCATGGTTTACGGTGTTTTACGAATGATCAACTTTGCAAACTCCGAAATATTTATGTGGGGAACGTTTGGCACGGTAGTCACAAACCGCGATATTTTTCACTATACCCAGACTTCTGAACCGGCAAAAGGCTGGAAGTTAGCTCTCGTTCTTATTAGTGCCTTATTAATGTCAATGTTCGTCGCCGCGTTAACCGCCGTTTTCGTGGAATTCGTTGCTTACCGCCGCCTGCGAATGAAGGGTACTAATCGTCTGGCAACACTGATCTCTGCGATTGGAATTTCTATCGCACTACAAGAGGTAATGCGATTGCTTACTGCCTCGCGTCCAGTTGGATCACCCCGCGTGCTTGAAAAAATTATTCTGACGCAAATTTGGGGAGCCAATATTCGTCTAGACACTTTGATCACAATCATCGCTGCAGCTATTATCTATTTCCTTCTAGAGCGTTTTATCAAATTATCACGAATGGGTAAAGCGATCCGAGCTGTCTCTCAAAATGAAGATGCGGCAAAACTCATGGGCGTTAACCTT
>JANLPM010000210.1:0-10403 GCA_031367265.1 Actinomycetes bacterium | reverse complement strand
ACAACGAGTTTATTTAGTGCTGGTTTAACCTTGACGTTGCTTGTGACGAAGATTTTCACAAATGACCATGACGCGACCCTTGCGGCGAATGACTTTGCACTTATCGCAAATCTTCTTAACGCTTGGATTAACCTTCATGGTGTACTGCTCCCTCGTTACTTATAACGGTAAATAATTCGACCTTTAGTAAGGTCATACGGACTCATCTCCACGATCACGCGGTCAGCGGTCAAAATACGAATGTAGTTCTTTCGCATCTTTCCACTGATGTGTGCGAGGACTTTATGTCCATTAGTTAGTTCCACTCGAAACATTGCGTTAGGTAAAGCTTCAGAAACGGTGCCTTCCATTTCAATGGCGCCATCTTTGCTAGCCAATCTGTACCCACATCTCTCGTGAAACAAGCGAAGTTGTAGTTTAGAGGTTGGGGCCAAAATAAGGAAATCGGGGCCATAAAACTACACACTTGTAACTCAAGTCACCTTCCTCACCGCTGGATTCAGAGAAGATCCGAAATCGCTACGCCCAATCGGCCTAAATGGGCTTTGCCACCATCCAAGGCCGTTAAGACAAAGGGCTTGCCATCCGGAGCAATGCAGTATGAATGCTCAAAATGGGCACCGCGTGAACCATCTACCGAGACAACGGTCCAATCATCAGCTAATACTTTAGTGCGCGCCGATCCGCGTGTGATCATCGGTTCAATCGCCAGAACTAATCCAGGTTTTATTTCTGGTCCCTGGCCCGCTTTACCAAAGTTTAAAACATGTGGCTCTTGATGCATTTCTGTACCGATTCCATGTCCGCCATATTCACGCAATATTCCAAAGGCGCCTTGCGAATTCGTGTACTGCTCGATTGCATATCCAATATCTGAAAGTCTAGAGCCATTTTTACCAGCGGCAATTCCCTGCCACATCGACTCTTCACACACATCCATTAATTTTTGATCTTCTGGATGCACAGAGCCAACTCCCATGGAGATAGCGGCATCGCCATGCCAGCCTGCAATAATAGCACCACAATCTATTGAGACAACATCACCTTCATTGATAATACGAGGCCCCGGAATTCCGTGCACGATTTCATCATTAATTGAAACGCAGATTACGCCAGTGAATCCTGGGTGACCGTAACCTTTAAAGTTTGAGGTTCCTCCCCCGCGTTTAATGCTTGCCGCGGCGATCGCATCTAGTGCATCTGTAGCCATCCCAGGCTTAATTGATTGCCTTAAAAGTTCTAGAGTCTGTCCGACTAATAAACCAGCACGACGCATTATTTTTAATTGCTCGAGAGTTTTGATTTGAATCGCCATTGATACTCGCTTTATGAAACGCGACTCAGGGCGGAAATTGCGCGTTCAGTAATCTCTTCAATGCTTCCCGTCGCACTAACTGTGATTAGTAAACCTTCACTTCGATAAAAGGAAACAATTGGTGAAGTCTGCTCTGCGTAGACTTTAAGACGATGAGAAATAACTTCTTCCTTGTCATCTTCGCGTTGATACACTTGCCCGCCACAGGAAGGACAGTTTTCAGTATTAGTGGTTGGCAAGCCACATTCTCTACACGTGCGACGACTTGTAAGACGAGAAATAATCTCTGCATCATCAATTGAAAGTTCGAGCACGGCCACTAATGGCGTGCCTTTTTCAGCTAAGTGTGCGCGCAAGACTTCGGCTTGGGCAATGTTGCGCGGAAAGCCATCGAGAAGAAAACCATCTGTTGCATCTGCTTGTAGTAAGCGTTCTTTTACCATGGAATTTGTTACTGAATCTGGGACAAGTTCGCCACTATCCATAAAACCTTGTGCTTGCAGACCAAGAGGTGTACCTGCCTTTAAGTTGCTACGAAAAATATCACCCGTTGCAATATGTGGAATGCCATAGTGTGCGCAAAGAAACTGTGCTTGTGTTCCCTTACCAGCACCTGGTGGACCTACCAGGACAAGACGCATTACTTCAAAAATCCCTCATATGAACGCTGCTGCAACTGTGATTCGATCTGCTTTGCAGTATCGAGGCCAACACCAACGACAATCAAAATCGCCGTTCCACCAAATGGGAAGTTTTGAGTTGCACCAAAGAGCACGAGCGCGCCAATAGGAATAACTGCAACTAAAGCAAGATAGAGAGAACCAGGTGCGGTAATTCTAGAAAGTACATACTGCAAATACTCAGCCGTCGGACGTCCGGCGCGAATACCAGGGATAAATCCCCCGTACTTTTTCATATTATCTGCGACCTCATCTGGATTAAATGTGATGGCGACATAAAAATAGGTAAAGAAAATAATGAGTAGAGCGTAGGCTGCAACATATATCGGGTGATCGCCTCGGACAAAGTTACGACTAATCCATACTGCCCAGCCCGCTTGACTGCTTGTGAAGTTGACTATGAGCGATGGAATGTAGAGGAGTGAGGATGCGAAAATAACTGGAATAACGCCGGCCTGATTCACTTTGATTGGAATATACGTACTAGTACCACCGTAAGACTGTCGACCAACCATTCGTTTGGCATATTGAACCGGAATTCGACGTTGTGCCTGTTCAACAAAGACGACAGCGGCCACAACTAAAATTCCGACAGCCATTACAAAAGAGAAGGCGAACAGGCCTTTTTGAAGTTTGATTGACCAAAGCTGGCCGGGGAAGCCGGCAGCGATCGATGTAAAGATCAAAATAGACATACCATTACCGACACCACGGTCAGTAATAAGCTCTCCAAGCCACATGATTACTGATGTGCCTGCAGTCATAACAAAAATCATCGTGACAATTCTCTGCCAAGAAGTATCAGGAATAATTGCCAGCGAACAACCGGAGATTAAACGACCAGGTGTGCGGGCAACTGCAACTAAGCCTGTTGATTGCAGGATTGCCAGACCAATGGTTAAGTAACGTGTGTACTGCGTTAACTTTGCAGTTCCCGATTGTCCCTCTTGCTTGAGAGTTTCAAATCGAGGAATAACAACCGTGAGCAGTTGAATAATAATGGAGCTGGTGATGTAAGGCATGATTCCGAGTGCAAAAACGGAGAGCTTAATTAATGCCCCACCGCTAAAGAGGTTAATTAGACCAAATAATCCGCCTGATTGAACGGTCTTCAAGCACTGCTGTACGTTTCCATAAGAAACACCAGGAGTTGGAACTACCGAACCGAATCGGAAGAGTCCCATAATAGAAAGGGTGAAGAAGATCTTCTTACGTAGATCAGGTGTCCTAAAGGCCATCGCAAAGGCTGAAAGCATTGATCTTCTCCTCTTTTTCTAACTCTTTAAAGGTAGGTTCGGTTAAAGAACCGTGGTTTTGCCGCCGACGGCAGTGATCTTATCGACTGCAGTTGATGAAAAGGCATGTGCAGTGATATTTACCTTCACTTCGATATCACCATTGCCAAGTACTTTCACAGGAAGTGAGTCACGTACTGCGCCCTTTGCAATCAAATCTGCAACGTTCACGTCTCCACCTTTGGGGTAGAGCGCGTTTATCGTTGAGACATTGACTACTTGGTACTCAATACGTTCAGGGTTCTTAAAGCCACGCAGCTTAGGCAGACGCATAACGAGAGGTAGTTGACCACCTTCGAAACCTGCGCGAACTTGGTTACGGGCTCGAGTTCCTTTACCGCCACGACCTGCAGTTTTACCCTTTGATGCCTCACCGCGACCCTTACGAGTTTTAGCTTTTTTAGCACCTGGGGCTGGACGTAAATGATGAAGTTTTAAGGTCATAATTATTCAACCTCCTCAACACTAATTAAGTGGCGAACGGCATAAACCATGCCACGTATCTCTGGACGGTCTTCTTTCACAACCACGTCATTGATGCGCTTTAGACCTAATGAACGAAGTGTCTCGCGTTGCTCTGGCTTGTTTCCAACCTTCGAGCGGATTTGAGTTACTTTTAAACGTGGCATTAGACACCTACCTTTATTGCTGATGCACGGATAATCGCTGCTGGTGCAACGTCTTCTAAGGCCAGACCACGCCGAGCAGCAATTTGCGCTGGACTCTCGAGCATCTTCAACGCTGCAACCGTGGCATGAACCATGTTGATTGCATTATTAGATCCAAGAGACTTGGTCAAAACATCTGTGATTCCTGCACATTCAAGCACGGCACGAACTGGTCCCCCGGCAATTACTCCTGTACCTGGACTAGCTGGGCGAAGTAGAACTACTCCAGCTGCAGTCTCACCTTGTACTGCGTGTGGAACAGTTCCTTGAATACGTGGGACCGTGAAGAAAGATTTCTTAGCCTCTTCAACTGCCTTTGCAATTGCTTGTGGAACTTCCTTGGACTTTCCGTAACCAATTCCGACTTGACCATTGCCGTCGCCGACAACAACAAGTGCGGTGAATGAGAACCGACGTCCACCCTTTACAACTTTAGATACGCGATTAATAAAGACGACGCGTTCCATGAACGGATTTTTATCTTTTTCGCGGTCATCGCGACGTTCGCGGCGCTCGCCTTTACCCTTGCCGCTACCTGCGCGATCATTTCCTGCGGGAGCCGCAGAAGTTGGATTAGCAGCCATTAGAACTCCAATCCATTCTCTCGTGCACCGTCAGCAACTGCTGCAATGCGACCGTGATATTTGTTGCCCGCCCGATCAAAGACAACTGCTGAAATACCGGCCTCTTTAGCGCGAGATGCAATAAGTGCACCAATCGCCTTTGCCTTTGTACTCTTATCTGCCTTATCGGTACGGAAAGTTGTCTCCATTGTTGAAGCTGAGGCAAGTGTCTTGCCTTGCGTGTCATCGATAACCTGAACAAACAAGTGACGTGACGAGCGTGAAACGACTAAGCGTGGGCGTGCTGGTGTTCCCGCAACCTTTTTGCGAACTCGGAATGCACGACGGGCTCGGGCATTTGTTGCCGAACCTTTACGAACCTTAACTCCAATAGCCATTACTTCTTACCCGTCTTTCCTTGCTTGCGGCGAACTACTTCACCTGAGATACGTAAACCCTTACCCTTATATGGATCGGCCTTACGAAGCTTCTTTACTTTTGCAGCCGTCTCGCCAACTTTTTGTTTATCGATTCCAATAATCTGGAACTTTGTTGGTGACTCAACTTTGAATGTGATTCCAGCCGGTGCTGGGAAATCAATATTGTGGCTGTATCCGAGTTGGAACTCTAGGTTCGCGCCCTTTTCAGCTACACGATAACCGACACCGACGATTTCAATCGTTGTCGAATAACCTGTTGTTACGCCTTCAACCATGTTCGCAACTAATGTGCGAGAAAGGCCGTGAAGTGAGCGAGTTAAACGCTCTTCATTTGGACGCGCAACGGTGATTACTCCCTCTGTTTGTGAAACTTGAATTGGCTCTGCAACGTTAAGTGAGAGAGATCCTTTAGGACCTTTAACCGAAACGCTCTGGCCAGCAATTGTAATTTCGACGCCACTTGGGACGGCGATTGGCATACGACCGATACGCGACATTAGCGATCACCACACATAGGCGAGAACTTCTCCGCCTACGCCCTGCTTATTGGCTTGCTTATCAGTAAGCAGGCCGGATGAGGTTGAAATAATTGCCACGCCTAATCCGCCCAGAACTTTTGGCAGTGAGGTTGACTTTGCGTAAACGCGAAGTCCCGGCTTGCTCACTCGACGTAAACCAGCGATTGAACGCTCACGGTTTGCGCCAAACTTAAGGTCAAGAACTAAGTTCTTGCCGATTCCATTTTCTGCTTCGTCAACGCGATAAGTAGCGATGTATCCCTCTTGTTGAAGGATCGCTGCAATTCGAACCTTGACCGATGAAGACGGCATTGAAACCGAATCATGGTAGGCAGAGTTAGCGTTGCGCAGACGAGTTAACATGTCTGCGATCGGATCTGTCATTGTCATACGTGGCCTCGTGGCCTTTCTCGAACTGGTTTCCTTAACGGACCTATTTCGTTGTAGTGGGTTGGACGGTACATGAAGTTTTAGTAGTGAAAATTGTGCTGCAGGACAGTGGGTTTACCAAGATGCCTTGGTGATACCGGGAAGTTCGCCGCGGTGCGCCATTTCACGGAAGCAGACGCGACAGATTCCAAATTTTTGATAGACAGCATGTGGGCGACCACAGCGACTGCAACGGGTATATCCGCGAACCTTAAACTTTGGTTTGCGTGCGGCTTTTACGACTAGTGATGTCTTTGCCATCTCTTATGCCTCCCTAAAAGGAAAACCAAGCGCTTTTAATAGGGCGTGGCCTTCCGCATCGTTTTTAGCGGTTGTAACAAAGGTGATATCCATACCGCGTGGGCGATCAATCTTGTCCTGAGTGATTTCAGGAAAAACTACCTGCTCGGTCAAGCCGAATGTGTAATTTCCCTTACCATCAAACTGTTTTGGGGAAAGACCCCGGAAGTCACGGATACGTGGAAGAGAGATTGAGAGAAGACGATCTGCAAACTCCCACATGCGATCTCCTCGCAGAGTTACGTGCGCACCGATTGGTTGACCTTCTCGAAGTTTGAACTGAGCAATTGATTTACGTGATTTCGTTACTTGTGGCTTTTGGCCAGTAATAGTCGCTAAATCGCGGATTGCACCTTCAATAAGCTTTGAATCTCGCGCTGCATCGCCGACGCCCATGTTAACTACGATTTTAGTTAATCCTGGAATCTGCATAACATTCTTAAAACCAAATTGTGTTTTAAGTGCAGGAGCGATCTCGCTCTTATATCTAGATTTAAGACGAACATCTAAACCGGTTGACATTAGAGCTCCTTTCCGGTGCGACGTGAGATACGAACGTTTTTACCCTCGTCATTTTTGCGAGAACCAATCCGTGAGGCTTTGCCATCGCTATCTTCAACCATGACATTAGAAATATGGATTGCCGCCTCCATAGTGACTATTCCGCCGACTTTAACGCCGCGATCACCAGTTGACTCCTTAGTATGACGCTTTTGACGATTTACACCTTCAATAAGGATGCGATCGCCATCAACTGATAGAACTTTTCCTGATATGCCTTTATCTTTACCGGCGATAACCAGAACAGTGTCGTCTTTTTTAATCTTTGCCATTTTTTACAGCACCTCCGGAGCTAGCGAGATGATCTTCATAAACTTTTTGTCGCGAAGCTCGCGTGCAACTGGTCCGAAGATACGAGTTCCACGTGGTTCACCATCAGCTTTTAAGATCACTGCGGCATTTTCATCAAACTTAATGTATGAGCCATCTGGACGACGACGCTCTTTAACTGTGCGAACGATGACGGCCTTTACAACCTCACCTTTCTTAACTTGTCCACCAGGGATTGCATCCTTGACGGAACATACGATGATGTCTCCGATACCGGCATAACGGCGCTTGGATCCACCGAGCACGCGGATACACAAGAGCTCTTTAGCTCCAGTATTGTCGGCAACGCGTAGGCGCGACTCTTGTTGAATCATTAGTTATCCACCAGCCCTTACTTAGCCTTTTCGAGAATCTCAACTAAACGCCAGCGCTTTGTCGCTGAAATTGGTCGAGTTTCCATGATGAGTACACGATCGCCCATGCCGGCAGTATTTGCTTCGTCATGTGCCTTTAGTTTGCGTGAGCGCGACAAAACCTTGGAGTACATACCGTGTTTAACACGATCAGATACTTCTACAGTGATGGTCTTATCCATCTTGTCACTCACGACAACTCCTTCACGAACCTTGCGGAATCCGCGATCTTCATTAGCTGTTGTCATTAGACAGCTCCCCCGATTCCTAATTCGCGCTCGCGAATAATTGTGTAGACACGAGCAATCTCTTTACGTACAGCGCTTAACCGGCCGTGGCTTTCAAGTTGACCAGTAGCTGCTTGGAAACGAAGGTTGAATAACTCTTCCTTCATTTCGCGTACCTTGCCAGTTAACTCCTCGGCTGATAATTGGCGCAACTCTTCGGTCGTAATAGTTGTAGTAGCCACTTATGCCTCCTCACGCTTGACGACTCGACATTTCATGGGAAGTTTATGTATTGCAAGACGCATCGCTTCATTAGCAACGGCTTCAGTCACGCCTGATATTTCAAACATCACGCGACCTGGCTTTACGTTTGCAATCCACCACTCCGGTGAACCCTTACCGGAACCCATACGAGTTTCAGCTGGCTTCTTTGTGATTGGGCGATCTGGATAAATATTTATCCATACTTTTCCACCACGTTTGATGTAACGAGTCATCGCGATACGTGCCGCTTCAATTTGGCGGTTAGTTACGTAGGCTGGCTCAAGAGCTTGAATACCGAAGTCACCAAATGCAACGGTACTTCCGCCCTTTGTCGCACCACTTCTGGATGGGTGGTGCTGCTTACGGTGCTTTACTCGACGTGGGATTAACATATTAGTTAGCTCCCTCGACTGGTGGAACTGGTTTAGTAATAGTCACTTCTCCGCGCGCTGGGCGGGGCGGACGTGGTCCGCGACGCTCTGGCTTTGGTGCGCGAGCTTGCGCTAACGCGGCCGCAGCACGCTCTGCACGTGAACCAATAATTTCACCTTTATAGATCCAGACCTTTACACCTAATCGACCAAAAGTTGTGGCCGCTTCGTAAAAACCATAATCGATATCGGCACGAAGTGTATGCAATGGGACGCGACCCTCGCGATAGAACTCTGAGCGAGACATTTCTGCCCCACCTAGACGACCGCCGCATTGAACGCGAATACCTTGTGCGCCAGCCTTCATCGCTGACTGCATTGATTTTTTCATTGCACGGCGGAAAGAGACACGGGCAGCTAGCTGCTCAGCAATTCCCTGTGCAACAAGTTGCGCATCGATTTCTGGGTTCTTAACTTCAAGAATATTTAACTGAACTTGCTTACCAGTTAATTTTTCAAGTCGTTGACGCAAGATATCGGCCTCTTGACCACGACGGCCAATAACGATTCCTGGACGAGCAGTGAAAAGGTCGATGCGAACGCGATCGCGTGTGCGCTCGATTTCAATTCGAGATACACCAGCGCGCTCCATACCTTTTTGCATCATTCGACGGATTTCGACATCTTCCTTCACGTAATCCTTGTATAGCTTGTCTGCGTACCAACGTGATTTGAATTCAGTTGTAATTCCAAGACGGAAGCCGTGTGGGTTTACTTTTTGACCCATTATTTGGTCGCTCCCTTCTTGTTCATAGTTTTAGCGGCGATTTTTACATCGCTCACCGCAACCGAGATGTGTGATGAACGTTTTAAAATTCGGAAGCCGCGGCCCTGTGCACGTGGACGAAAGCGCTTCATTGTGCGGCCTTCATCAACTAGCGCTTCAACTACCCATAACTCTGAAGCATCGCGAATCGCAGGATTCTTAGCTTTTGCATTGGCAACTGCGCTATTGAGAAGTGTGTACACATCGCTGCCTGCAGCTTGTGGAGCAAACTTCAAAATAGAAAGTGCTTGATCGGCGCGCTGACCACGGATTAGATCGACGATACGTCGAGCCTTCTGGGGAGTATGGCGAATATCGCGCAATATTGCGCGAGCAATCAAGGGAGCGTTGGTAGCTTCAAATGTATTAGTTGTATCAGGCACGTGTAGCTCTCCGATCTTCGCCCTTGACGTGACCACGGAAGGTACGAGTTGGTGAGAACTCACCAAGCTTGTGTCCAACCATGGCGTCAGTAATGAAAACTGGAATGTGCTTGCGGCCATCGTGTACTGCGATGGTGTGTCCGATCATTGAGGGAATAATCATTGAGCGGCGTGACCAGGTCTTGATCACTAACTTTGTGTTGGCATCGTTTTGTGCATCAACTTTTTTAAGTAGATGTCCATCAACGAATGGACCCTTCTTGAGACTTCTTGGCATTAGGGCTCCTACCTACCGCTTCTTATTCGACTTGCGACGACGGACAATCATTGAATCTGAGGCCTTCTTTTTACGCGTGCGGCCTTCAGGTTTACCCCATGGAGTCACTGGGTGACGTCCACCAGAAGTTTTACCTTCACCACCACCGTGTGGGTGATCTACTGGGTTCATAACTACACCGCGTACAGATGGGCGCTTGCCCTTCCAACGCATACGTCCGGCTTTTCCGTAGTTAATGTTGGACTGTTCAGCGTTTCCAACTTCACCAACGGTTGCGCGACAACGCACATCGACGTTACGAATTTCACCAGATGGCATACGCAGCTGCGCGAAGGCGCCTTCTTTTGCAACTAACTGAACCGATGCACCAGCTGAACGAGCAATCTTTGCTCCTCCGCCTGGACGAAGTTCAATTGCATGCACAACAGTTCCTACTGGAATATTACGAAGGGGCAGATTATTGCCCGGCTTGATATCGGCCTTGGCACCATTTTCAACAGTTGCGCCCTGCTCCAATTTATTTGGCGCGATGATGTAACGCTTTTCACCATCTGCGTAGTGCAACAGCGCGATGCGAGCGGTGCGGTTTGGGTCGTACTCAAT
>JANLPM010000209.1:0-3599 GCA_031367265.1 Actinomycetes bacterium | reverse complement strand
ACCCTCTTGCGCCTAAAGCGCGGCAACCTTGCTCGCTGCTACATCGGTCAATCTAATAGATGTCGTTAAAGTTTCTGCAACGGTCTCTGTGGTCATGCGTGCTCTCCTTGTGTTAGTTAGTTCAATCCTACCTTCTCCCTTAAAACATGGCGACCGCAAAGGGGGTAAAAACGAATATAGTTAACTCCATGAGCACAGAATCAACTGGTAAGGGCCGACCCACCCCAAAGCGCAAGGTTTCCGAGGCTAAACGAATCACGTCATCCCTTGCTCCGGTTGTCACTAAAGATCAAAAACGCGCCGCGAAATTAACCTCCCGCCAAGACCGTGTGACTTCACGTGCGGCATATCTTCGCGGTGATGAGAACGCCCTTCCTGCCAGAGATCGTGGACCCGAGCGACGCTTCGTCCGTAACTATGTAGATTCGCGGCGCTCGATAGGTGAGTACTTTTTACCAATAATTTTCTTAGTCCTTGTTTTAACCCTTATCCGAATTCCAGCTGTACAACTCGGGGCAATCGCCGTCATGTACGGTGTGCTTCTCATCGCCATTGTCGATGGCATTTTTTTGAGTCGAAAAATCCGCAAGTTAGTTGCAGCTAAGTTTCCTAATGCCACTACGAAAGGGCTTGGAATGTATGCATGGCTTCGATCAACTCAGATGCGCAGACTGCGCGCGCCACACCCTCAAACCAAAGTTGGCGATACGATTAATTAAGCTCGCGGATTCGGACTTGCATTTTTAGTTGGATCCATTTCAGGTAGCTTGCCTAGAGCTTTATCGATTGCCTTCATAGTGGCGGCATCTAACTTCACCCCTGCGGCCTTAACGTTTTCCTTTACCTGAGATGGCCTAGTCGCGCCCATGATTGCCGATGAAACATTTGGGTTTTGCAGTACCCACGCAATTGCAAGTTGCGACATCGTCAAACCTGCGCCTTCGGCAATGGGAACCAGTTTTTGAACTGCAGTGAGTACTTCCTCTCGAAGCCATCCAGAAATCATTTCGGCGCCGGTTTTCTTATCGGTAGCACGCGAACCTGCTGGCGATTTCTTACCCGGCAAATACTTTCCAGTCAGAACTCCTTGAGCAAGTGGTGACCAAACAATCTGACCTATTCCCTCTTTGACCGATAATGGAACTACTTCAGCCTCGATAACGCGCCAGAGCGCTGAGTATTGCGGTTGACTTGATACGAATCGGTCATAGCCCAATGCATCCTGAATCTCCAGCGCCGCTGCGATTTGAGAGGCGGTCCATTCGGAAAAACCAATGTAGTGAACTTTGCCGCTGCGAATTAAATCATCGAAGGCTCGCAGAGATTCTTCTAGTGGAGTTTGAAAATCGAATCTGTGCATCTGATATAAATCAATATGATCGGTTTGTAAACGTTTGAGCGAGGCGTTGCAAGATTCAATAATGTGCTTGCGTGATAGACCTCGATCATTTTTACCCGTGCCAGTGGGCCAATAAACTTTTGTAAATAGTTCATACGATTCGCGGCGCACGCCTTTAAGGGCCTTACCTAGGACGGTTTCGGCGCGCGTACCTGCATACACGTCAGCGGTATCAAAGGTTGTTATGCCCTCGTTAATTGCCGCTTTAACACATTTAACTGCCGCTTCTGCTTCAACTTGAGAGCCATGCGTAATCCAGTTCCCATATGCGATTTCCGAGACGTACATTCCAGTGCTACCTAAACGACGATATTCCATACTCCGACTCTAATGACCTGCGCGCCCAGTTGCCAATACGAACGGGGCATGGTTGGCTTCTCCCACAATTACATAGCTTTTTCATTAGGGGAAGTTCGGTGAAATTCCGACGCTGACCCGCAACCGTATAACTCGTTACGACAAAGAGTGAAGTCGGATTACCTAATGAAGAAGAGCAAGAGAACGACACCCGCCGAGGTTTGCGGGGTGTGGTCCAACATCTAAGTGGAAAATTTGCTTGGATGCGGTGCTACCCCTGTGAGACTCTTTACTTTCCGAGAGGCTTCACTTTAATGAAACTCAAATCCAGTTTTCTCATACTTCTCATCCTGGCTTCATCTATTTTCGTCCTTCCCTCCTCGCAAGCGGCAACCAAGGGCTGGCGCTACTGGGGATATTTTCAAAGCGCACCTGGAAAAAACGCGTGGGTTGCCGCTATGACTGGTCCGACCGTCAACGTCGCAGATGGCGCAGTCGAAGGGTGGTCATTTGTTTTTAGCAGCGACGACGTTCCCTCAGTTGCTCCTAAAGTTAAACCGAACTTTAAAGCGATTTGTGGCACAACTAAAGGCGATCAGGACACTAAACGCATTGCTCTAGTTGTTGAATTCGGCTCGCCGGTTTGGGCTCCAAAGGGCGAAAAACTGGCGAAGACAATCACTGAGTGTGTACGCACCGCCAAAGATTCACAAGGTATCGATGTACTCGGCCAAGTTGTGAAAATTCGCGCAGCCGCATCTGGGCTTATTTGTGGGCTCAATGGTTTTCCCGCCAAGGAGTGCGGTGTTGAAATCGCAACTCCGACGGCTTTAAAATCCAAAAAATAAATATCGAAAAATGAAGAAATTCTCGTTTCACCCACTGACGTGGTGGATTTGGTGCACGGCGATAGCTATTTCAGTTGCCCGCGTCAACACACCATTATTTGCCGCACTGTCAGTGGGTGTTGTGGGAGTAATCGTCTTTGTATTTCGTGAAAACGCGCCTTGGGGTAAAAGCTTTGCATGGAGTTTAAAACTTGCCCTATGGATACTAATTGTTCGTACCATCATCGGAGTTGAAATTGGTGTTCCGATTCCTGGCCGAACTTTGTTTTCAACTCCGAGAATTCAATTGCCGAATTGGATGCCAGGAATTCGAATCGGTGGTGATGTGACTTTTGAACGCTTAACATCGGCTGTCTCGGAGGGTATAATCATCTGCGCAATCCTGATTATTTTTGCCGCTGCCACCTCCCTAACTAGTCCACATAGATTACTGAGAACTCTTCCCATCTTTATTTACGAATTTGGGGTGAGCGTTGTTATCGCCACATCGGTTGTTCCTCAATTAGTCACAAGCATCGGGCGGATCCGCCAAGCCCAGCGCCTTCGCGGACAAGCGGCAAAAGGTTTCAAGGCATATCGAAGAATGGCAATTCCACTTCTCGAAGAGGTTTTAGCTAGAGCTTTAGATTTAGCGGCCGCGATGGACTCTCGCGGTTACGGCGTGAAACGAAAAAGAAGTCGATACCGACCAATTAATTGGTCACTGCGCGACTCTTTGATTATCGCCTCGGGATTATTAGTTGTGGGACTAACATGATTAAATTTTCTGATGTTTCCCTTGTCTATCCAAACTCGACAACTACCGTCATTGAAAATCTAAATCTTGAAATTGCCGAAGGCGAGTTAGTTCTAGTTATTGGACCTACTGGATCTGGGAAATCATCACTTTTGCGTTTAATAAATGGCCTTGTTCCCCACCATACTGGCGGAATTCTGGCTGGAGATATCTCCGTAAATGGTATTTCTACTCGCATGGTAAAGCCAGGTGGGCTTGCGCACCTGATTGGAATTGTTGGGCAAAATCCCATTAATGGTTTCGTCGCCGATATCGTTGA
>JANLPM010000203.1:0-3823 GCA_031367265.1 Actinomycetes bacterium | reverse complement strand
AATAATCGCCAGCCAACCAGCGAGTGCCAGCAAACTAATGATTAAAACCGGAATTGTAAGGACGATGCCCGTCCGAAAATATCTACTCCATCCAATATGAATGCCCTTGCGGTCTAAGACATGTAACCAAAGAAGGGTGGCCAGACTACCGATTGGAGTAATTTTTGGACCAAGGTCAGAGCCAATGATGTTGGCATAGACCATAACTTCATGGGTTAGACCGCCCACACCTGCACTACCAATCGCAAGAGCTGCAATTAGTACCGTTGGCATGTTGTTCATCAGTGATGCAAGTAAAGCGACGGCGATGCCAGTTCCGAGGGCCGCGGCTATCAGGCCGTGCTCCCCAAAGAAGTTGAAAACCTGGGCTAGTTCATCGGTTAAACCTTGTTTTCTTAGACCATAAACCACTAGGTACATGCCCAAGCTAAAAAGCACAACCTGCCAAGGTGCTTCTTTAATTATCTTTCCAACTTGAATTGGCTTTGCTGCGCTCTGATGGAGAAAAGCTGGACGTCGCGCGGCGACCATTAATAAAATCGATGCAGCAGATCCGGCGATGACTGAGAGCGGAATACCGAGTGGATCGGCGGCGAAATATCCACATAGAAGAAATACCAGGACAAACCAACCCGTGCGGAAAGTGAGCCGATCGCTAATGGCAGATGCAGGAGAGGCAAGGGCAGAAGCGTCATATGTGTGCGGAATAGCTTTACGGAAATAAAGAAAGAGAACTCCCAAACTCGCCAACACCGTAACGATTCCCACCGGCACCATTACTACTGCATATCGTGCAAAACTAATGTTGAAGAAGTCGGCCGAGACAATGTTAACTAGATTTGAAACCACCAGCGGCAGGCTTCCCGCATCGGCAATAAAGCCCGTTGCCATAACGAATGCCAGTGCAGCCGGAGGAGAGAATTTAAGGACCAGCAGCATCTGAATAACGATAGGAGTTAAAATCAGGGCCGCCCCGTCGTTGGCGAAAACCGCAGCAATCACTGCCCCTAAAAGCACAATGAGTGCAAACAAAAGGCGACCATTTCCTCGCCCCCAGCGCGCCACATGCAGAGCGGCCCACTCAAAGAACCCACACTCATCAAGAACGAGTGAGATCAGGATAACTGCCACAAAAGTAAGAGTTGCATTCCAGACAATTCCAAACACAGTAGGTACATCTGAGAAGTTAACGACCGTTGTGGTCAAAGCAACTAGTGCACCACCCAGTGCGCTCCAGCCGATTCCCAAGCCTTTGGGCTGCCAGATTACGAGGGTGAGCGTTGTAAGAAAGATAAAAATTGCTAAAGCTGTCAAAAACTAATTCTCCAAACTTAAGCGGTTTTTATATCCTGGGCCGAGCATAACTACTGTTTAGCAGCAACTCTTTTCAGTATCTGAGCAACATGAATTTTCAGTGGCGGTTTCGCAGTTACAGGTGGTTTTTACATCTTCACTCTTGACGTCAGTCATTTTAAGCCCTCTCGTTAAATCGATGAATTTCGATGTGTTAAGACTACCCTCAAATCGAAGAATGTCAATGTATTATTTTCGGCGTGGCAAAATTACTCAAACTTGCAAAAATCACCTGCGGCGCACTTCGCCATGACTGAACGGTTCAAAGCTTGCGGTTTTGTTGAAAGCGAAATTTCCTATATGGAGTTTATTCGAACCGCTGGCGCATCACCAATATCCATCGGTGATTAATGCGCTTTGCTAGGCGATTCATGCCACGATAAAGAGTCCAACCGCGAAAATCAAGTAAAAAACCCCCACGAAAGAGATCTTCATTGGTGTAAAGCGCTTGGTTTGCAGTAGAAATAACAAGTACACAATTGCCGCAATAGTAACAACACCCGAGAGGGTCAATGGGCCATCAAATTTCCATGGAGTAAAGAGAATGCCGAGACCAGATGGAACGGTTGCTTGAATCATCATTGCTCCACTTATATTTGCTAAAGCTAACGAGGTTTTCCCTTGGCGAATCCAGATAATCGCATTCAGAATTTCAGGCAACTCAGTTGCAACTGGCGAGAGTAAAAGCGCCGTCACTGTCGCAGGGAGTCCAAGCTCGGGACCAATCCACTCTAACTGAGTAACAAAAAGTTGAGAGGTAACAAAAATGACAACCAGACTTCCGAGAATTTGAATTGCTACTGCCCAGCCAGAGGGTGTTGCTCTTTTAGCCTGTAGTTTGAGCGGCTCTAAATCAATATCACTATGTTTTTGCGAATCAGCTCGCATCTCTTTAATGAAATAAGCACCGTATGCGGCAAAAAATAGCAGACCGAGCCAAGTCTTAAATGAAAAGGCGATTAGTCCTAACCCAACTTTAAATATGAAAATTGCCAGGAACCATTTTTGGTCATTGGGGAGTTGCCTGAGGTCAACGCTTTTCAAAGATTGTGACCCACTTTTCTTGCGCAACAACATGTATCCAGAAACTGCATATGCAATCGTTGCGAGAGCTAGTGGTCCGCCCATCGCCGCTCCCACACCAATATCTTTTGCTTGAGCCGTCTTTCCCATAGTTACCGCTACTAAAGTGACCACACTCTCGGGAAGCGCGGTCCCTATCGCAGCAAGCACAGTCCCGATCGCGATGGTACCCATTTTTAATTGCACGCCAAGCCACTCAACTGCATTGACAAAAAATTCACATGCGAGATAAATAACAATTGCACATGCTAGTAAAGCCAGAATATGAAAGAACAATCGTTGCGCGCCTTTCTAAGAGCATGAGAGAATTATCGCGTGATTGTCGCATATTTTTGGAAAATTAGGCCGACCTCCATCCCATTTGCATTTGTTGCGATGGCCCTCGATCGATTTGTTTTGAGGCGATCCAAGAATGTTGGTTTTTTTAAATCACTAGGAACAGGTAAGGGCGAAACTTTTACTCCAAGGGATGCTAACCCCTTACGATGGGGATTGATTGCAGAAGTTGGGGATATTGGTGAATTCGATCGATCTTTTGTTATTAAACAATGGCGAAAGAACTGTGTCGATGAATTCCGCGCGGTAATCGAACCAATCTCCTCCCATGGTAGATGGTCTGGTCATGAAGTTTTTCGGCCAACCGTTAAAGACTGGGATGGTGAGGTCATCGCCATTACACGTGCCCGCATCGCGTGGCGAAAAAACTTACGATTCTGGAAAGCCGTGCCTCCTGTTACCGCTTCACTGAAGTCGGCTCCAGGATTAGTAGCGGCAATCGGCATCGGTGAGGCTCCAATTGGATTACAGGGAACATTTTCTATCTGGGAGTCTGCCGCGGCGCTCAAAGATTTTGCTTATCGGGGAGAAGCTCATATCACCGCAATCTCAGCCACCAAAAAATACTCATGGTACTCAGAGGAGCTTTTTTCACGATTTGCCGTGCGCGAAATCCGCGGTTCAATTAATAACTAGGCTAAGAAGTAAGGCAGACTTGTAGCCATGTCCCTCCGCCATTATTCACCACAGAGAAATCGTCGTAGAGGGATTTCTAAGCGATTGAACTCAGTATTGTTCACCGTTCTATCGATCGCAATTGCCTTGCAAATTATCTATCCCTTAATTAACGGTGAAGCTCTCCGACTTGTCACAATCGCTGTAGTTTATTGGGCCGCCGGAGCGATGCTCTTGCACGCGCTATTTACTTACGGGTGGCGGTATCTTCTTATTTACTTTAGTTTTACTTTTTGCTTTGCGCTCCTTATCGAACACATTGGAGTGTTAACAGCTTGGCCATTTGGTGAATACTCATACTCTCCTGATCTAGGCTTTGGAATTTTTTCTGTCCCGCTCGTTGTTCCTTTTGCTTGGATTGGAATGGCGCATCCAG
>JANLPM010000241.1:0-1995 GCA_031367265.1 Actinomycetes bacterium | reverse complement strand
TTCCGAGAGTTTTGGCTTAGTTGCACTTGAAGCTCAAGCTTGTGGCACTCCGGTAATTGCAACGGCAGTGGGTGGATTACGCACAGCAATTGCCGATGGTATTTCTGGCGTTTTAGTTGATGGCCATGATCCTAAAGCTTGGTCCTCTGTAATGGCACGTTTACTGCAAGAACCACAACGCCGTGTTCTGCTTTCAGTTGGCGCCATTGAGCATGCTTCACATTTTGGCTGGGATGCAACTGCCCGGGGAACTTTAGATATTTACGATCAGGTAATCACCGAAAACATGGCGCTGGCCAAAACTGCGAGACTGTAATGATTGGGATTGAGCCTCGAACTATTATTGAAGAGTTTTTAGACTCCCATGATTTAGAGTTTGAACGAAAAGATGAAAATACATTTTTAGTAACTCTACCTGGTGAAAAAAAACTTCAAACGCATTGTGCTCTCATTGTTGGTGATCACTCGCTGAGTATTAATGCATTTGTGATTCGCAAACCCGATGATAATGAAGCCGCGGTTCATTCTTGGTGCATGGCAAAGAACGCTTCCCTGTACGGAATAGCTTTTGCCATTAACGATGTTGGAGATATTTTCTTAGTTGGGCGCTTACCCTTATCAGCGGTGAATGAGCAGGAGATTGATCGCTTAATCGGGAGTGTGCTTGAAATTTCAGACACCTCATTTAATCCACTTCTTGAAATCGGCTTTGCGAATGCGATTCGCCGAGAATGGGCTTGGCGCGTTTCGCGGGGAGAGTCACTCGCGCATTTAGATGCTTTTAAGCATCTGGTTTAGTTTTAAGGCATTCCTAAGAACTGGAAAATAAAGTAAAAGATAGCTCCACTTAAGGCGGCGGCGGGTAGCGTTAATACCCATGCCGTAACAATATTGCTGACAATTCTCCAACGCACCCACTTACGTCCGCGAGTAGCACCAGCTCCAATAATTGATGAAGTGATTGTATGGGTTGTGCTAATTGGCGCTTTAAGATGAATAGCCATATAAAACAAAAGCGTCGAAGCGACAGTTTGTGAGGCAATTCCTCGGAGTGGATCGATTTCAACCATGCGCTTACCTAAGGTCTTCATAATGCGCCAACCTCCTGCATAGGTACCTAGGCTAATTGCAGATGCCGCCGCAATCTTTACCCATACAGGAATTGAATCACCCGTATGCATACCGCCAACTACTAGTGAGAGCGTTATGACACCCATGGTCTTTTGAGCATCTTGTAATCCATGACCGATGGACATGGCACTTGCCGCGACAACCTGTCCAATTTTAAAGCCGCGTCCCACTTTGGATTTCTTGCTATTTCTAAAAATCCACTGTAATAAAATCGTCAAACCAAAAGCCGCACTAATTCCAATTAATGGGGAGATAATCATGGGAATTGCGACTTTTTGCATAACACCAGACCAGTACACCAGTTCGCCAGAAGCTAAGGCCGCTCCAACAAGTCCACCAATAAGGGCGTGTGAGGAGGAGGAGGGGAGGCCGAGCCACCACGTCAATAAGTTCCAGGAAATAGCGCCGAGCAAAGCTGCCATTACAACTACTAAGCCAGAGTTACTGCTTTCAACATCAATAATGCCCTTTCCGACGGTTTTAGCAACACCCTCACTTAGAAAGGCACCGGTCAAATTTCCAACTGCGGCGATGGCAAGAGCAGTCTTTGCTCTAACTGCTTTTGTTGCAACAGTTGTAGCGATTGCATTGGCAGCATCATGAAAACCATTCGTATAGTCAAATACAAGCGCGATTACAATAATAACAATTACGAGCAGGTAGGCCGTTGACACAGATTAAGATTCCTTGAGTGCGATTGTACGAATGGTTCTAGCAACGCGCGCCATCTCATCCAATGAATCCTCAAAGTTATCAATAACTGCATTAATTCGAAGAATAGTCATTGCATCAAAATTTCCATTAAAGAGCATTGATGTAATTCGACGGTGAATACGATCACCTTCATCTTCTATTCGATCGGCT
>JANLPM010000167.1:0-18088 GCA_031367265.1 Actinomycetes bacterium | reverse complement strand
GCCGGCCGTGCGCCTAGTCCAATCTCATTTGACGCAGATTCCAGCCTGCCAGTAACAACGATTTCAATCCAGAGTTAGTCGACTGTCCTATATATCTCTCGGCGGTGCCCTAAATCGATTATCAGAATAATCAAACGACCTGAATCTATCGAGTAGAGAATTCGGTAGTCGCCAACACGGACTCGAAGGTAATCGCTGCCCTTAATTTTAACTGAAAGGGGAGGCCGGGGGTTATCTCCCAATAGTTCAATAGCTGCATAAATTCTTAACTGATCTTTTTTCTCTAATCTCTCTAATGATTTTCGCGCCGTTGCTTTAAATTCAATTGCGAAGTGGCTCACACCAAACCGAGTTCACTCTTCACCAGTTCCCAAGGAATTGACGGGGAAGTGTCCTTAAGGGAGGCCTCGATTGCGGCAAGGTCTTCCATGTCTTCAAGGGCAGATAACAGCTCTTCATAACGTGAGGGGCTCACAACCACGGCTGCTGGAACTCCATGACGTAAAATGGTAATAGCCTGAGTCTGGGCCTGGTCTATAAGAGACGGAAGCTCACGGCGTGCATCGCTTAATGGAAAAGTAGTCATGGGAAAAATGTACAGTATAAAGATTTATATGTACATAATTCGCCTGAATCTCCGATTTGCCCTTGGGAATAGGCCCTAATACCCTTGCGTTAGCACTCACGGGCCCACACTGCTAACGGGTTCGCACGAGGAAAACAACGTACAAAAGGAGCTACGCATATGGCAATTAAGCCACTAGAAGATCGCATCGTTATTAAGACTAATGAGGCTGAAACAACAACGGCATCAGGTCTGGTAATCCCAGATACTGCAAAAGAGAAGCCACAAGAGGGCGTAGTCCTAGCTGTTGGCCCAGGTCGCTTTGATGATGGTGTTCGCGTACCAATGGATGTCAAAGTTGGCGATGTTGTTTTGTACAGCAAGTACGGCGGAACTGAAATCAAGCATGGCGGAGACGACCTATTGGTGCTTTCAGCGCGCGACATTCTCGCTGTAATCGAGAAGTAAATGGGAAAGTCCCTTCAATTCGATGATAACGCACGCCGTGCGATGGAGCGTGGCGTCAATATTCTTGCCGACACCGTCAAAGTAACGTTAGGACCAAAGGGTCGTAACGTTGTTATTGCAAAATCATTTGGCGCTCCCGTCATAACAAATGATGGCGTAACTATTGCAAAAGAGATTGAACTCTCTGACCCTGTTGAAAATATGGGTGCACAGTTAGTTAAAGAAGTTGCAACAAAGACTAATGATGTTGCCGGTGACGGAACAACAACGGCAACGGTCCTTGCACAAGCAATGGTTAAAGAGGGAATTCGCAACTTAGCCGCTGGTGCACAGCCAATGGATATTAAAGCTGGAATTGAAGCTGCCGTTGCTGCAGTTTCAGACAAACTCAAAGAGCAGGCAACCCCAGTAAATGGCAAAGCACAGATTGCAGATGTGGCAACAATCTCGGCGCAAGATCGAGCAATTGGTGAATTGATAGCGGAAGCCTTTGAGAGAGTCGGTAAAGATGGTGTGATCACCGTTGAAGAGGCTTCTACTACGGGCTTAGATCTTGAGTTCACTGAGGGAATGCAGTTCGATAAGGGCTATATCTCTCCGTATTTTGTTACTGATCAAGATCGCATGGAGGCAATTCTTGAAGATGCGTACGTGCTTGTCTCGGCCGGAAAGATTTCAGCGTTAGCTGATTTACTTCCTATCCTTGAAAAAGTTTCAGCCTCATCAAAACCACTGTTGATTATTGCCGATGATATTGAGGGTGAAGCGCTATCTACATTAGTTGTCAACCGTATGCGTGGAGTCTTTGCCTCGGCTGCCGTTAAGGCACCAGGCTTTGGTGATCGCCGTAAGGCAATGTTGCAAGATATTGCAACTTTGACGGGTGGTCAGGTTATTTCAGCAGAGGTTGGAATGAAGCTTGACGCAGTTACTTTGGAAGATCTCGGACGCGCTCGCCGCATCGTAGTTTCAAAGGATGCAACAACAATCATCGAAGGCGCTGGAGACAAGGCCGCAGTTGCTGGCCGTGTTAACGAACTTCGCAAAGAGATTGAAAACTCGGACTCCTCATGGGATAAAGAGAAGTTGCAAGAGCGGGTAGCAAAGCTTGCTGGTGGAGTCTGCGTTATAAAGGTTGGTGCACACACTGAGGTTGAACTCAATGAGAAGAAGCACCGTCTTGAAGATGCAATATCTGCAACACGCGCAGCCGTTGAAGAGGGAATCGTTGTTGGCGGAGGCGCAGCCCTTGTGCATGCAGCCGATGTTCTTGAAGGCGATCTCGGATTCAGCGGCGACAAGGCCGTTGGAGTTCGCTTAGTTCGCAAAGCTTGCGATGAGCCACTTCGCTGGATTGCAGAGAACGCTGGCCTTGAAGGCTATGTTGTTGTTGCTAAAGTCCGTGCGATGAAAGTTAACGAAGGCTTTAATGCTGCAACAGATGTGTATGGCGATCTTGCAAAAGATGGCGTCATCGATCCAGTTAAGGTAACCCGTTCAGCGCTTGCAAATGCGGCATCAATTGCGGCAATGTTTATTACAACTGAAGCAGTTGTATACGAGCGCCCAGCTGATGCGCCGACCGATGCCGGTGGCAGTGGACATTCACATGGTCCGGGTGGACACAGTCACTAAGTAGTTAATAAAAAGAACCCCCGCAGATTTTTTTCTGTGGGGGTTCTTTTTATTTCTTAAATCAGGAGGTAAGTTAAGAATCAAGATTCGAGTTTTAAGAGGCGTGTGACAAATCTGGTTTTGCATCGCTATTAATAATACTCAAGCGATCATCTTCAGATAGGCCACCCCAAATTCCATATGGCTCCTGCACAGTCAGTGCGTGGCTTCGGCAGGCGAGCATGACCGGGCAGGTTGCGCAAATTGCCTTGGCCGTATTTTCGCGATTGCGACGACGCGGACCGCGCTCTCCATCTGGATGGAAAAACATTTCAGCGGGTAGGTCACGACATGCACCTTGATACTGCCACTCCCATTCATCGGCAACGGGGCGGGGTAAGCGAGATAATTCGGCCATGGAAGGATAATATAACCGCGCCATAGATTGTTCAAGTGCTAGCGCTCCATAACCGCTTCAAACCTAAGTTTCGGCTGGCACAAGCCCAGAAATACCGCAACGATAGGCCAGTGCAAACCCCAGAAACGCTCCTAACTGTGGCAGCTGTCGCCCGCCGGATAGGAGTGGCGCCCGCCACACTTCGAACCTGGGATCGGCGATACGGATTAGGGCCATCACTGCATGAAGCCGGTCAGCACCGCCGCTACTGCCCATCAGATCTCTCCAGATTAATGTTCATGCGTCGGTTAATTTCAGCAGGGGTTTCACCGTGTGATGCCGCCGAAAAAGCTAGAGCATATATCGGCACAACGATGCAAGAAGAGATTGCCTTTGAATGCCAATCTCGCGATGATTTAGTCGCTCTGCTTCACGGAGCTTCAAAGCGCTGCGATATCTTATTTATTGAACGCGAGCTGCGCAAAGATTTGGCCGCGTATGGTGTCACCTCTTCATGGTCGCACGTCATCGTTCCCGTGCTTACTTTGTTAGGGCGTGATTGGGAGCTCGCCGGGATTGGTATTGAGGTCGAACACTTATTCTCGGAGATTGTTAAAGGCATATTGCGAGAGTCGGTCGGTGTTATCGATTCACCGCTTAATTCTCGCCCAGTACTTCTAGCCGCTGTTGGTGAAGAGCAACACTGCTTAGCCGTTCATGCATTAGTTGCCGCGCTTGCGGAGCGGAGAATTGATACGATTTTCTTAGGTGCGAGAACACCGCTTGAAGCCTTATGTGGTGTGGTCAATAGATCAGCGCCTCCAGCGATTTTCTTGTGGGCGCAGTTGAGAGAAAATGCCGAACCTGAATTTTTTCGTGATCTGCCATCAGTTCGACCGGCTCCGCGCATCGTCTTAGGTGGTCCTGGCTGGGATCGAGAGTTGTGTGGTGGTGCCATTATGGTTGAAGATTTAGCGCAGGCTTGTAGTGAAATTGAGCGTGCAGTAGGTCTTTAAAAGCCCCGATAGACTTCGCACCTTCACGATTGCGCGAAAGGGGGCCACATGAGTGAGAATGAAAAAATCGCAATGCTTGGCCTTACTTATGACGACGTCCTACTTTTGCCCGACGCATCGGATGTTGTTCCATCTGAAGTAGACACAACCACGCAGTTAACCCGCAGGATTTCCATCGCCGTACCGCTGGTTGCTTCAGCAATGGACACTGTTACTGAATCCGCTATGGCCATCGCAATGTCTAAGGCTGGCGGAATTGGAATTATTCATCGAAACCTGCCCATTGCCGATCAAGTTACGCACGTTAAATTAGTAAAGAACGTCGGCTTAGCTGGCGCGGCAGTGGGTGTCGGCGATGATGGCTTTGCCCGCGCACAGGCACTTATCGAAGCAGGAGTCGACGTTATCGTTGTCGATACAGCTCACGGCCACCATCGCGCAGTCTTAGATGCAATCGCGCGAATTAAAAAATATTCCCCCGATATACAAATAATAGGTGGAAATATCGCAACGCGTGCCGGTGCACAAGCGCTCATTAATGCTGGAGCAGATGCGGTAAAAGTTGGCGTCGGCCCAGGTTCGATTTGCACGACTCGAGTGGTTGCAGGGGTAGGTGTTCCACAAATTACCGCAATCATGGAGGCCGCAAAAGCATGTAATAAAGCCGGTATTCCACTCATTGCCGATGGTGGACTTGCGTATTCTGGCGATATCGTAAAAGCAATTGTTGCTGGTGCTAACTCGGTGATGCTTGGCTCTTTACTTGCCGGCTGCCAAGAAGCACCGGGCGAGTTAATTGAAATCAACGGGGTTAAGTACAAGACATATCGCGGAATGGGTTCACTAGGTGCAATGCAATCGCGAGGTGAACAGAAGTCATACTCTAAGGATCGTTATATGCAAGATGACGTATTATCCGAGGACAAACTTGTCCCCGAAGGTATTGAAGGCAAAGTCATTTTCCGTGGAAGCGTTGAAGATGTTGTTCATCAATTAGTTGGTGGTCTTCGCTCCGGAATGGGATATGCAGGAGCACCTGATATCCAAACCCTGCGACGTGAAGGTCGGTTAATTCAAATAACAGCTGCCGGCTTACAAGAGAGTCACCCGCATGATGTTGTGCACGTGGCAGATGCACCAAACTACCAAGCGAGAGGCCGCGCATGAGCGAGATTGAAATTGCACCAGGAAAGCGTGCCCGCAGCGCGTACTCATTTGATGACATTGCCATCGTCCCAAGTCGTCGCACCCGTGATCCAGAGGAAGTTTCTACGGTGTGGCAGATTGATGCTTACAAATTTGGCCTACCTATGTTGGCAGCTCCTATGGATTCAGTGGTCTCGCCTGAAACTGCGATTGAAATTGGTCGCCTCGGCGGAATCGGCGTACTCAATCTTGAGGGTCTATGGACGCGCTATGAAGATCCCCGTATTCCACTTGGTGAAATCGCTTCAATGCCAGATAAACATGCAACGAAGCGGATGCAAGAGATTTATGCCGAGCCCATTAAACCAGAGCTCATTAAAGCGAGAATTGCCCAAATTCGCGAAGCTGGCGTCACAGTTGCAGCTTCACTCTCACCTGCACGTACCGTCCAACTCCATAAAGCCGTTATCGATGCCGGCGTGGATATCTTCGTAATTCGGGGAACAACGGTTAGCGCCGAACATGTAGCCGCTGAATCTGAGGCGCTGAATCTGAAAAAATTTATTTATGAACTTGATATCCCTGTCATCGTGGGCGGAGTTGCAACTGCGACTGCGGCGTTGCACTTAATGCGCGCTGGCGCGGCAGGTGTGTTAGTTGGATTTGGTGGTGGTGCGACGCATACAACCAGAAAAGTTCTAGGTATCGAAGTTCCGATGGCATCGGCAGTTGCTGAAGTCGCATCGGCCCGTCGCGAATATTTAGATGAATCGGGCGGTCGCTACGTGCATGTTATTGCAGATGGAGCAGTTGGTCGAAGTGGCGACATTGCAAAAGCAATTGCTTGCGGGGCAGATGCCGTCATGATGGGCTCGCCACTTGCAAAGGCCACCGAAGCACCTGGACTTGGCTGGCATTGGGGTTCCGAGGCACACCACCAAGTTTTGCCACGTGGCGAGCGCGTTGCAGTGGGGACTGTCGGTACTCTTGCAGAGATTTTGCTTGGGCCATCACGCACCTCCGATGGATCGATGAATTTATTTGGTGCTCTGCGCCGCGCAATGGCTACCTGCGGATACTCCGATGTTAAAGAGTTCCAGCGCGTAGAGGTACTTATTCATCGTGCTTAATGATCGAGTCGTATTAGTTGTTGATTTTGGTGCACAGTATGCCCAATTAATTGCGCGCCGTGTCCGCGAAGCTCATGTCTTGAGTGAAATAGTTTCATCTTCAATTACAGCGGCAGAGATACGTTCTAAGAACCCATCAGCGATTATTTTGTCCGGCGGTCCCGCGAGTGTGTATTCTGAAAATGCGCCTACTTTTGATTCTGCGATTCTGGCTTTAGGGATTCCAACTTTCGGAATTTGCTATGGATTTCAAGTGATGGCTTCAGTACTTGGTGGTGTTGTAAGTCAGACGGGTAGGTCCGAGTTCGGGCGCACAGAGGCCAATATTTCAAACACCACTAAAATCTTTACCAATCTTCCAGTGAAACAAAACGTATGGATGTCACATGGGGATGCGGTAACAACGCCGCCGCCAGGTTTTACAATTTGTGCCACGACCACCGATACACCCATTGCGGCTTTTGAAAATGAAACTGGAAAGTTAGCCGGAGTTCAGTTTCATCCCGAAGTTTTACACTCCGAGTATGGGCAAGAAATTTTGAAGAACTGGCTAATAAATATTGCGGGTTGCGATGCAACATGGACAGCGACCAATATCACTGAAATTGAAGTTGCTAAAGCTAAAAAATTAATCGGTGATAAACGCGTTATCTGTGGCTTATCAGGCGGCGTTGATTCTGCAGTAGCCGCCGCGATTATTCAAAGAGCGGTCGGTGATCAATTAACCTGCGTCTTTGTTGATCACGGCTTGTTAAGAAAAGGAGAGGCCGAACAAGTTGAGCGAGATTTCGTGGCATCTACTGGCGTTCACTTAGTTGTTATAGATGCGAAAGCGGTTTTTCTATCGGCGCTCAAAGGGGTGATTGATCCAGAGGAAAAACGTAAAATAATTGGCCGCGAGTTTATTCGAGCCTTTGAAAAAGCCGCACGCGAAATAGCTTCCGACGGTGAAGTTGAATTCTTAGTGCAAGGCACGCTCTATCCAGATGTTGTTGAATCTGGAGGCGGCTCTGGTGCGGCAAATATAAAATCTCACCACAACGTTGGTGGCCTTCCCGATGATTTGAATTTTGCACTCATCGAGCCGCTACGCACATTATTTAAAGATGAAGTTCGGCAAGTAGGTCTTGAGCTAGGCCTTCCAGAAGAGATTGTCTGGCGCCAACCATTTCCAGGTCCAGGGCTGGGAATTCGTATCATCGGTGAAGTGACTGCGCAGCGCTTAGAACTTCTGCGCGATGCCGATGCCATCGCCCGCTTTGAACTAAAAGCCGCGGATCTTGACCACGAAATCTGGCAGTGTCCAGTCATTTTACTTGCCGATGTTCGATCAGTCGGTGTTCAAGGAGATGGTCGTACCTATGGCCACCCAATAGTGTTGCGCCCCGTATCGAGTGAAGATGCGATGACTGCAGATTGGTCGAGAATTCCCTATGAAGTTCTTGAGAAGATTTCGACCCGAATTACTAATGAGGTGCGTGAAGTTAATAGAGTTGTATTAGATGTAACTAGTAAGCCCCCAGGCACAATCGAGTGGGAATAGAACTTCGTTTTCCATTAGAATTCTCACCATATAACTCGTCCGAGGGGATTTGAAATGAAGAAGTTGCTTGTGGGAAGTATTTCGCTGGCACTAATTTTGATGATGCCAGTTACTCATGCAACTGCAGCTCAAAAAACAGTTGCAGTTAAATGCACACCAACGAAGGCCGTTGGCCATGCACCAAAAACTTTGGTTAAAGCAACAAAAACTCTATCTAGACTTCCTAAAACCTTCACTTTAACGACCAACTGCGGAACTATTGTGATTACAACGGTAGGTAAAAAGGCACCAGAGACTTTGACTCAGTTGTCGATGCTGGCAAAGGCCGCGTATTTTGATGGCACTTTATGCCACCGTTTAACTACGGCCGGAATCTTTGTTTTACAGTGTGGCGATCCAACTGCGATTGGAACAGGTGGTCCTGGATTTTCCTATCCCGATGAGAACCTTCCGGCCAATGCGCCCAATAACTATCCAGCGGGCACAGTCGCCATGGCTAATTCAGGGCCTGGAACCAATGGAAGCCAATTCTTCTTAGTTTTTGCCGATACCAGCCTTGGACCTAACTACACAATTTGGGGAAAGATCACTAAAGGGTTAGATATTGTTCAAGCTATAGCTAAAGCTGGAGTTAAAGGTGGCGGACCCGATGGCCCGCCAAATACTGCAATCGCACTTACAAAGGTGCGCGTCAATTAATTAGTATTGACGATTTTAAAAGCTTCAGCGATTCGACCTTCAGGTAGACCGCCTATTCCTGCATTGCGTTGTCCCCACTCACGAACCATGCTCTCTAAATTCTCATTGTGCGCAGTTTGAGATTCATGGGCAAATAGCGCCTTCATCTTTAAATCAAATGTCTCTGTGATATCAACGAAGTGATCTGGATGCGGAAAAGCACTTACCCAAACCTCTTTTACTCGCCATGGCTGCAAATTCTCAAGTTCGAGCAAATCGGTAAAAGCAAAGGGATTACGCGCATCTGGATACACCGCTTGAATTGCGGCTTCACCGGCAGCAAGATGATCAGGATGACTTGCTCCAATGCGATCCCAGTTTCGCTCAGGACTTTGGCAGACCATGCGATCGGGCTGTGAGATTCTAATCTGTCGAACTAAATCTTTTCGAAGCTCTAACGTTGCTTCTAAATGTCCATCTACATAGTTGAGAAAAGTAATGTCAGTGACGCCAATGGCCGCACCCGCTGCGCGTTGCTCACGTTGGCGAATTGCTGGCATCTCCTCTTTTGTAAATCCAGACTCTTCGCCGCCTTGGTCGCCATTTGTGCAAAAAACATATGCAACTTCAATTCCCTTTTTTACCCACTGGGCAATTGTTCCTGAGGCACCGAAATCTGAATCATCAGGGTGAGCGCTTATGACTAAAACTCGCTTGATCTCGCTATCGGCAATCGGTTCCATCGCCGTAGCCTAATAGACTTGCACGCATGTCGAGTACTGAAAATTTACTTTTAGAACTCAACCCCGCACAAATCACTGCAGTTACCCATGCGGGAGGGCCATTATTAGTTGTGGCAGGCGCAGGATCCGGGAAAACCCGTGTCTTAACTCGGCGGATTGCATATCTCATGTCGAAGCGAAATGTTTTGCCCTATCAAATTCTGGCGATTACATTTACCAATAAGGCCGCCGGTGAAATGAAGGCACGCGTTGGTGAACTAGTTGGACCAATCGCCCAATCTATGTGGGTCTCCACTTTTCACTCTGCCTGCGTGCGCATTTTGCGTCAAGAGGGGATGCGTCTTGGATACGCTAACTCATTCTCAATTTACGATTCGGCTGATTCACTGCGTTTAATCACTATTGTAGCTAAAGAACTCAACTTAGATTCAAAGCGCTATCCAGCACGTTCGTTTCAGTCGATGATCTCTAATGCTAAAAACGAACTTATGAGTCCGCAAGATTACGTGAATGCCGCGACTAATCAATTTGAACAAGTTGTCGCCGATGTTTATAGCCTTTACCAGCAACGACTGCAACGCGCTAATGCTATGGATTTTGATGACTTGATTCTTAAAACCGTGGAAGTTTTACAGCGTTTTCCCGAAGCCAAAGCACGTTATAGATCACGCTTTCGACATGTTTTAGTCGACGAGTATCAAGATACAAACCACGCACAATACATGCTTGTTAAAGAGTTAGTGGGAAGCGAAAGTGAAGGTATGTTACCGGCCGAATTGTGCGTGGTCGGCGATGCCGATCAATCAATTTATGGTTTTCGGGGCGCGACTATTCGAAACATCTTGCAGTTTGAACTTGATTATCCAAAGGCAACTATTGTGTTGTTGGAACAAAATTATAGGTCCACGCAAAATATTCTCAACGCTGCCAACGCTGTTATAACCAAGAATGTTGGCCGTAAAGAGAAAAACTTATGGACCGATTCAGGCTCTGGCGCACTTTTAGTGGGTTATGTCGCTGAGAATGAGCACGATGAAGCACGATTTATCGCGGATGAGATTCGCGAACTTCAAAAAAATAATAAGTCTCGACCAGGTGATACCGCGATTTTTTACCGTACTAATGCACAGTCCCGGGTCTTTGAAGAAGTATTTATGCGTCATGCCTTGCCATATAAAGTCGTAGGGGGATTGCGTTTTTATGAACGCCGAGAAGTAAAGGATTTACTGGCTTATTTACGCGTAATTGCCAATCCGCAGGATGAGATCTCACTTCGAAGAGTAATTAATGTTCCAAAGCGCGGCATTGGTGATACCTCTTTAGATTATGTGAATCTCTTTTCGCATAAACAAGGCATCTCCTTTTGGCAAGCATTAATCCGCGTCTCAGAGATTCCAGAACTATCTACGCGTGCGGCGCAATCAATACGTGAATTTACTTCGATGATTAGCACGCTTCTCGTATTAATTGAGGCTAAAGTTCGGCCATCCGTGATTGTTGAAGCCGCACTGGAACAATCAGGCCTATTGAGAGAGTTGGCGAATAGTTCGGATCCTCAAGATGAAGTTCGAGTGGAAAATTTAAAAGAGCTCGTCGCTGTTTCAATGGAGTATGAAGAGCGTAGCTTTGATGAACTGATAGAGGATGAAGAGATTTCTCTTGCTGGATTTTTAGAGAAAGTCTCACTTGTCGCAGATGCCGATGAAATCCCTGAAGGCCAAGACCATGGTGGAGTCGTGACGATGATGACTTTACATACGGCTAAAGGGCTAGAGTTTCCTACAGTATTTTTAACTGGTATGGAAGATGGAATTTTTCCTCATTCGCGCACGTTAGGTGATGCAGATGAGCTTGAAGAGGAGCGCCGTCTAGCCTATGTCGGTTTAACTCGCGCACGCGAACGCTTATATATTTCACGCGCCGAATATCGTTCTACCTGGGGAGCGCCGACATATAACCCTCCCTCTAGATTTTTAGATGAAATCCCAGAGGATGTAATTCAATGGAGCCATGAAACATCCACTTCGCTCTCGCCCTCTTTATTAAAACGCTCACGTGTGGCGCCGGCGCCGCCACCCCGAGCCACAGGTAAAAAAATTTCAGCGATGGAACTTCATGTTGGTGAGCGTGTGTCACATGACACATTTGGACTGGGCACCGTTGTCTCAACTGCGGGTGAGGGTGATAAGGCCGAAGCCACGATTACTTTCGGACAGTATGGAGAGAAGCGGTTGTTACTGCGTTATGCACCAGTTGAGAAGCTCTAGGATTACCTCCTAATCATGAAGCGGAGCACCAGTGGATCTCTTTGAATATCAAGCTCGTGAATTATTTGACAAGCATGGCGTTCCAGTTTTACCCGCGGCCATAGCAACAACGCCAGATGAAGCTGAGGCCGCAGCCTCCTTAATCGGCGGAAAAGTAGTCGTTAAAGCGCAAGTTAAAACGGGAGGACGCGGCAAAGCTGGTGGAGTCAAGCTTGCCGAGAATCCGGCAGATGCACGCGAAAAAGCAGGTGCAATTCTCGGAATGGATATTAAAGGCCACATAGTTCGAACCGTGATGGTCGCCGCCGCTGCCCCAATCGAGGCCGAGTATTACCTAGCAATTCTTCTCGATCGCTCACATCGTACTTTCTTAGTTATGGCATCGGTATCTGGCGGGATGGACATAGAAGAAGTTGCGCGAACTGCTCCTGAGAAATTAGCAAGAGTTCCCATCTGCGCCGTAGATGGCATCAGTGCAGCTAAAGCTAAGGAAATAGTAGCCTTGGCGAATTTTCCGCATGATGTCGCTGACCAAGTGACGGATGTTTTATTAAAACTCTGGGATGTTTTCCAGTCCGAGGATGCAACTTTAGTGGAAGTAAATCCACTCGTTAAGACCAAGGACGGAAGAGTAATTGCCCTTGATGGCAAAATCACTCTCGATGATAATGCCGAGTTTCGCCAACCTGATCACGGAGCACTGGTGGATCATGCTTCGACAAATGCTTTAGAAGCTGCAGCACAAGCAAAGGATTTAAACTACGTAAAATTACCTGGTGAAGTTGGAATCATTGGTAATGGTGCTGGCTTAGTTATGAGCACACTCGACGTCGTTGCTCGTGCTGGTAAAAAATATGGAGGCGTGCGCCCTGCTAACTTCTTAGACATTGGCGGAGGAGCTTCAGCTCAGGTAATGGCCGATGGACTTTCGATTATTCTCGGAGATCCCGATGTTAAATCGGTTTTCGTCAATGTTTTTGGTGGAATTACTTCGTGCGATGCCGTGGCCACTGGAATTGTTCAGGCTCTAGAGCTGCTTGGTTCAAAAGCTACTAAACCAATCGTCGTGCGCTTGGATGGCAATAATGTGAAAGTGGGTCGCGCCATCTTGGCTAAAGCTGCGCACCCGCTTATTGAATCGGCCGACACCATGGATGGTGCAGCAAATCGCGCTGCAGAATTGGCGGCTAAGTAAATGGCGATCTTTCTCGATCAAAAATCAATTGTCATTGTTCAAGGCATGACAGGTTCCGAGGGCACTAAGCACACACGCCGAATGTTGGCATCTGGCACAAAAGTCGTTGGTGGAGTGACTCCTGGAAAGGGCGGGCAGATAGTTGATATAGATGGCCATCAACTCCCAGTATTTAATACCGTCGCTGAAGCAATGAGTGCTACAGGGGCAAATACTTCAGCCGTGTTCGTTCCACCTAAGTTTGCAAAAGCTGCAGTTATCGATGCAATTGATGCGGTCATGCCTTTAGTTGTCGTTATTACGGAGGGAATTCCCGTCCATGATGCCGCAAGCTTTTATGCATACTCACTTATCAAAGGCACCACGCGCATCATTGGACCTAATTGTCCAGGCTTGATAAGTCCAGGCAAATCAAATGTTGGAATTATTCCGGCAGATATTACTGGTGCTGGTCCAATCGGTTTAGTATCAAAATCCGGAACGCTTACTTATCAAATGATGTTCGAACTTCGCGATATAGGTTTTTCTACCGCAGTTGGAATTGGTGGGGATCCAGTTATCGGTACGACTCACATTGATTGTCTTCGTGCTTTTCAAGATGATCCAGATACAACGGCCATTGTGATGATTGGTGAAATCGGTGGAGATGCTGAAGAGCGTGCCGCCGAATTTATTGCCGAATATGTAACTAAACCCGTTGTTGGTTATGTTGCTGGGTTTACTGCGCCTGAGGGAAAAACGATGGGTCACGCAGGTGCAATTGTCTCGGGCTCATCAGGGACGGCACAAGGTAAAAAAGATGCGCTCGAGGCCGCAGGTGTGCAGGTAGGCCAGACACCGAGTGAAGCCGCGCAATTACTGCGCAATATTTTAGGCCGCTAACTCCCATGTTTGGGCGCGTACTTGGGGTCACACTGACTCAAGTGCTGCGAAGTATTGGGCTCGTCTTGCTACCAACGGCCTTCTTTGCGCTCATAGCTTGGGCAACTGCAGGAAGTGCAACTGGTAACACTGGCGATCCATTGCGCGCAGCTCTGTGGATCTGGGTTGGCGCACACCAAATTCCATTTAATCTCGCGTTGCCCCCAGCCCATGCCGCTGGCTACCTCTCTTACTTACCTCTTGGTGGATTAGTGATTCCCGTTATTGCAATTCGCCGGGGAATTTCACGTGTACGTGATCGGCTTGGGAGTGATACTTCTCTGATGCCATTAGCGCGTATTCTCTTTGCGTTTTTTTATTCAGCCATTGGAACTGCATTTGCATTCTTTAGCGCAACTCCAACGGTAAAACCTATGTGGTATTTAGCTCCAGTTTTTCTACTTCCAGTTACTTTGATTTGTGTAGCCTCCGTCGGTCGCCGCTTAGTTTTTGGTGCACCCATTCTTTACGGCTCACGTATTATGGCCTTATTACTTGGCTTTTCGGCGATAATTTTTGGTATCTCAATTTTCATCAATTTGGTAACGGTTAAGAATTTAACTCTAGTTTTAGAGCCTGGAATAATTGGAGGAGCTCTACTTTTATTACTTAATATTCTTTATCTACCCAATGCAATTGTGGCCACACTCGGATATTTTTCTGGCACGGGCTTTGCAATTGGCTCAGGTTCTTTAATTGCACCTTGGAGTTTTCACCTCAATTCAATTCCCGCCTTTCCATTATTTGGAGCTATCCCACACGGGCGATTAATTTGGGCTCTTGGTGGAATCGCCTTTGTCATTGGGTGCGGCGTACTTTTAGCAAGTTGGACAATTTCACTCAACATTCGAGTGCTAGTTCAATCTCTCATTGTTTGCATTCTTATCGCCGCAGTAGTTGCTTATGCTGGAAGTGGCGCTCTCATTACCCCGGCAATGTCGGCTATGGGAGTATCGCCTTGGAAATTCTCACTGAGCATCGGCGGCGAGTTGATAATTGGAGCGATGTTGGCGCTCTATCTTCCTCGAATTGGAAAACGCTAGTGGCTCATCGAATTATTATTCTGGCTTCAGGTGCCGGAACTCTCGCGCAGGCGATAATCGATAACCCGGATCTAGAAATTGAGATTGTTGCCGTTATTAGTGATCAAGTGGATGCACCTGTATTAGCTCGAGCAAGAGCATGCGCAATTGCCTGCGAGATTATTCCAATGACCAGCCCGCGTCAATTATGGGATGCGCGCATGATTGAAAAAGTGGCGAGATACAAACCAGATTTAGTTGTGAGTACGGGATTCATGCGCATTTTGCCTCCCGACTTTGTAAATCGCTTTCCAACAATTAATATCCATCCAGCGCTCTTGCCAAATTTTCCTGGCGCTCATGCCGTACGTGATGCACTCGCGGCAGGCGTAAGTGTTACGGGAACTACCGTCCATTGGGTGGATGCGGGAATAGATACCGGACCCATCATCACCCAAATGGAGGTCCCTGTACTGTTAGGCGATGATGAGAGCAAACTTCATGAGAGAATTAAGAAAGTTGAGCGCGGTCTCATTGTTGCGACCATAGCTCTTATTCTTCCAACTCTGGAGCACAATGCCTGAACTCAAACCTATTCATCGTGCCCTGGTGAGCGTTTATGATAAAACACGACTCCTTGAAATTGGCAAGGCGTTGAGTGATGCCGGAGTTGAAATTCTCTCAACTGGTTCAACTGCGGCGCAGCTTGCACAAGCGGGAATTTTAGTCACAGAGGTCAGCGCATATACGGGATTCCCAGAGATTATGGGTGGACGTGTAAAGACGCTTCATCCACGCGTGCATTCAGGAATTTTGGCCGACCAAAACAATCCAGAGCACATGTCGGCAATCGCCGATTTAGATATTGCTCCCTTTGATTTAGTGATAATAAATCTCTATCCCTTTGCCGCTACGGTTGCATCGGGAGCAGATTTTGCCGAGTCTGTTGAGCAGATTGATATCGGTGGCCCATCCATGTTGCGAGGTGCGGCTAAAAATCACGGCTCGGTTGCGGTTATCAGTCAGATCTCACAGTACGACGCTTTAATTACAGCTCTAGAGTCTGGTGGTTATTCTTTAGACCAACGTCGAGCATTAGCACGTGAGAGTTTTAGAACTACGGCCGAATACGATCTTGCGATAGCTACCTGGCTTGGAAAAGAGGGTGAACTACCTGACTGGTTTGGCCGAATTTGGAAGCGAGAAAACTCGCTTCGCTATGGGGAGAATCCACACCAAAAGGCGGCGATTTATTCAGGAGGGCCTGCTGGAATAGTCGACGCAATTCAATTACATGGTAAAGAAATGTCTTTTAATAACTACACCGATGCCGATGCCGCATGGCGTGCCGCTCTTGATCACACCGATCCCTGTGTAGCAATCATCAAGCACGCTAATCCATGTGGAATTGCAACTGCACAAGATATAGCTAGCGCACATAAGAAAGCGCATGAGTGTGATCCGATATCGGCATTTGGCGGCGTAGTCGCGGCAAATCGCCAAGTCAGTCTTTCCATGGCGGCGCAACTATCTGAAATATTTACAGAGGTAGTCATTGCTCCAAGTTATGAAGATGGCGCAGTTGATATTCTGGCTATGAAGCCATCTATTCGAATTTTGCAGTGCGGCGTTACGAGTATTGCCGGTCTTGAGTTACGTTCGGTCTCTGGTGGAATATTGCTGCAAGAGATGGATCTCATTGATGCGCCAGGTGATTCTCCAGCGAATTGGAAGCAAGTCAGTGGCCCGCCTGCAGATGCCAAAACTATTGTGGAGCTTGAATTTGCTTGGCGCTGCGTGCGTGCAGTCAAAAGCAACGCGATTTTATTAAGTAGTGGTGGTGCATCAGTTGGAATTGGGATGGGACAAGTAAATCGGGTGGACTCTGCGCGATTAGCTGTTGTGCGAGCGGGCAACAGGGTGAAGGGCTCCACTGCTGCAAGTGATGCATTCTTCCCTTTTGCTGATGGTCTGCAGATTTTAATTGATGCAGGAGTGAGCGCCATTGTTCAACCTGGTGGAAGCGTGCGTGATGAAGAGGTGATTGCGGCAGCTCAAAGCGCTAACGTAGTAATGTTTTTCACAGGTACACGTCATTTCTCCCATGCTTAGCGCTGCCATAGGATTGCTTATATGAGCGCACAAATATTAGATGGCAAGGCATTGGCAGCATCAATAAAAGCCGAACTCGCAGTACGTGTGACGGCGTTAAAAGCCAAGGGAATTACGCCCGGCCTCGGGACGGTTTTAGTCGGAGATGATCCAGGCTCGCACTCATATGTCGGTGGAAAGCACCGCGACTGTCACGAAGTTGGAATTAAATCAATCCGCGTCGATTTACCGGCCGATGCAACTGAGGCCGATGTCATGGCCGCTATAAAAGATCTCAATGCCTCAACTGAATGCACGGGCTATATCGTGCAGTTACCTTTACCTAAGGGTATAAACACGCAACGGGTGTTAGAGGCAATTGATCCAACTAAGGATGCCGATGGACTTCATCCTATGAATTTGGGTCGTTTAGTTTCAGGCTTTGACGCGCCTTTGCCATGTACTCCTCATGGAATAGTAGAACTTTTAACGCATTATGGAGTTAACATCAACGGTTCAGAGGTGACGGTAATTGGCCGAGGTTTAACTGTTGGTCGCCCACTTGGATTATTACTTACACGAAAAGCTGAAAATGCAACGGTGACATTAACGCATACAGGAACACGAGATTTACTCACGCATACTAAAAGCGCCGACATTATTGTTGCGGCAATCGGCCAGGCACATTTTCTTAAGGCCGAGATGATTAAACCCGGTGCCGTAGTTATAGATGTTGGAATATCACGGAGCGATGCGGGCTTGCTCGGCGATGTCGATCCTGGAGTAATGAACGTCGCAGCATGGGTTGCGCCTATGCCGGGTGGAGTCGGACCAATGACTCGCGCGATGTTAATCAAAAACGTCGTGGATGCATGCAGTTAACGCATCGACTCTTAAACATTATTAGCACTGCCGCAATTCTTATCGGCATAGCATTAGGCATTGGTGGGATTGTGCGAGGTGGGTCACTCTTTATCGCAGCGGGGGTGGCTGGTGTTGCCCTCAAAGCACGTCGTTTACGCAGATTCGACTTTTATTTTCCGCTCGTAATTGCAATCGCCCTTTTTGCACTGGCAGTTGCACTTCCGCGCGGACGGTAGAGTTGGATTAGTGCCTCATCAAAAAAGGGAGTACGCCATGGGCGGCAAAGTTACAGTAGTCGGCGCAGGTTTTTATGGTTCAACAACGGCGCTTCGCTTGGCCGAATACAATCTCTTCGACACGGTAGTTCTCACCGATATCATCGAAGGTAAACCAGAGGGCTTAGCTCTGGACATGAATCAATCACGATC
>JANLPM010000146.1:0-2843 GCA_031367265.1 Actinomycetes bacterium | reverse complement strand
TCAGCTTCCTCCCGTCCACCTTCCATGGCTAGCCATATATCCAAGACCGCCGCATCGATTTCTGGGTGAAACTGCACGCCTAATGTTCGACCATATACATAGGCCTGCGGGCAGAGTTCATTGCGCGCAATTTGCGTAGACCCTGGTGGAAAAGTAAATCGATCCCAGTGATACTGAAACCACGGCCCACGCGGAACCAGCTCTTCATCAGCGGATTCGATTTCAAACCAACCGAGTTCTGCATGCGGCGATCGCGAAACAGTTCCACCCAGTACGCGCGACATGAGTTGCCCTCCAAAACATATTCCTAATACAGGAATTCCCGCGTTATGGACTTGTCGCATTTTTTCTACTTGGGGTAAAAGCCAATTACCTATTGACTCGTCATCGTATGCCGCATATGGCGCCCCCATGACAACAACAACATCAAAGCTGAGTAAATCTGGCCAAATCGGAGTGACATTTGGAGACTTTGCATGTTCCTCATCAACGATAATGAAACGAGAAATTTCATAGCCTCTGCGCTCAAACTGAGCCCAAATTGGACCTCCCGCGCTCACATGGTCATGCTCGATAAAAATTACCCGCTTCTTTTTAAGAATCATGAATACATCACTAACCCCCCGGAGATATTTAAATCTTCACCAGTGATTGACCCTGATCTGTCTGTTGCAAAAAATAAAACTCCTTGAGCAATATTTTCGGGTGAAACAAATTTGCCCGTCGGTACCATTTCAAGCCACTGTGCACGCATAGCTTCAGGAGTTGTTTTTTCGTTGTGAGCCACTTGAGCAATCACTCCATCCAAACGCGGGCCAGATACAAAACCTGGAGAAATAAGATTTACACGTACCCCGTCTCTGGCAAGTTCCAAAGCTAACGTGCGCATCATTCCAACTAACCCCAGTTTAGATGCGGCGTAAACGCTGCGATTGACAAGGGGTCGTTTGCCAGTGATTGATCCAATGAAGATAATTGAGCCGGAGCTGCGAGAGCGCATTGCAGGAATTACCTCTTTTGAAAGTAAGAATGGACCCTTTAAGTTTGTATCAACTCCCTCATCCCACTCAGCTTCACTGAGCTCCCAGAGAGCTGCCGATTTCCCAGTGATACCACTGTTATTGACCAAAATATCGATTTGACCAAAGTTCACTAGGGATTGCTGCACACAGTTTTGAATGCTCGAGTAGTTAAGCAAATCTAACTCGCTCACAAATGGCGTTGGTCCAGCCTCTAATTCCAGAATTAGCTTTGCGGTTTCATTGAGGGCGGCCAGATCTCTTCCAGCTAAAATTAATTGCGCACCTGCTAGCGCCAAGGCCAGACTAATGGCTCGACCGATTCCCCTACTCGCGCCAGTAACAAGTGCGACTCTATTCTCTAACTCTTTCACGCCCATCCTCACCGCTGTTTATGGATATATTACGTCAGTCTAAGTGGCTCTTGTCCGCGCGCAATTAAACGCTCAAAGTAGACCTCACGTTTTTCATTAAAGCGGCCGGCTTCAACACCTGTTTTCGCCAAAAAGCTGGCTAACTCATCGCGCGCAAGCAGGCCATCTCCTGAAAGATCTGTGCGCTCGAAAATCCTCCAGGCACGCAATACTGGCGCAATGACCTCGTCTAAATGCTGCTGCATGTCATAGATGCCGGCTAACGCAATTTGTACAGCTTTGCGAGCAAAGCCTGGCATATTCGCACCTGGCATACCAAAGTTAGTCACTACATCGGTTATTGCGCGCATCGCGGCATTTGGCTCCATATCCAAAGCTGCGCTTAAAGTGTTGCGGTAGAAAAGCATATGAAGGTTTTCATCAAGGGCTATCCGCTGCATCATATTTTCTGCGATTGGATCCTGTGAAATCTTCCCGGTGTTTCGATGGGAGATGCGCGTTGCTAACTCTTGAAAAGAGACATAGGCAATAGTGTGCAACATATCGTTTACGTATGGCGTTTGATATCCGAGTGACATATGGGCTAAACGTAAATCCTCAAGTTCGTAAGGATCAACTCCGCGAGTGGCCATCAGATAATCACGAATAACTATGCTATGTCGAGCCTCCTCAGCAGTCCAACGCTCTATCCACGTTCCCCATGCCCCATCGCGACCCATCGAGATAGCTATCTCAGTGTGGTAACTAGGTAGATTATCTTCAGTTAAGAGATTGAGAACTAAAGAGTCTTGAGCAACTGGAGTTAACCGTGAATCTTTAGCTTCCCAAGCATCACCGTTGAGAGGCCCAGCAAAGTTTCTTCCCTCTGACCATGGCACATACTCATGTGGGTACCAGTTTTTTTGAACAGCTAAATGACGCTCCAGTTCTATAGTGACGACTGGATCAAGATCGCGAATCAATCTTGCTTGAATAGCTTGGGGATCACTGGACATGAGCCGTACGCTACGGCAGAAAGGTGATTACTGGCGAGTTATAAGTTATCTTTTCCCCGTTTTTGCGCCGCGGCTTTGCGCCACTTAGCGATTTCACCGTGATTACCACTCAATAGAACCTGCGGAACAGCCAAATCCCGCCACATTGCTGGTTTGGTGAAATTAGGATATTCAAGATAGCCATCGTCATTATGTGACTCTTCGTTGAGCGAATCAGGATTACCTAGTACGCCAGGAATCAGTCGTGTGAGCGCTTCAATAATAACAAGGGATGCAACTTCTCCCCCGCCTAACACATAGTCTCCAATTGAGATTTCATGAACACGAATATTTCTATCTTTATAAATGTGGCTTGAATAATATTGACGTACTCGGTCATCTATTCCTTCATAACGCCCGCATGCAAAGACTAGATGCGACGCCTTCGATAATCGCACCGCCATGGTTTGATCAAA
>JANLPM010000130.1:0-4594 GCA_031367265.1 Actinomycetes bacterium | reverse complement strand
TGCGCGGGACACCAGAAGAGATTGCTAACTCGGCGTTGGCTTTTAAGTGACGCCATTCTCCGTGCACTGGTAAGACATATTTTGGCTTAACAATATTAAAACAATATAAAAGCTCTCCTGCTGCTGCGTGTCCAGAGACGTGAACCATAGCATTTGCCTTATGCACTACTTTTGCGCCAAAACGCGTGAGTTCATTTATTATTCTAAATACCGAGTTTTCATTGCCAGGTATTAACGATGAGGCCAAAATTACAGTGTCGCCTTCGCCGACGCGTACTTGGTGATCTCCATTAGCCATACGAGCAAGTGCGGCCATGGGTTCGCCTTGAGAACCAGTACAAATCAGAACCACATTGTCATCAAATGAATCTAGATCTTTTGCCTCCATTAATACGCCACTTGGTACGGTTAAGTAACCCATATCTTGCGCAATTTTCATATTGCGCACCATCGAACGGCCTATAAAAACCACTTTGCGTCCATGAATTGCGGCAATATCTATAACTTGTTGGACTCGATGCACGTGTGATGAAAATGAGGCAACAATCACGCGACGCTTTGTAGATGCAATGGTCCGATTAAGTGCGGGCATAATTTCACGCTCAGAGGGAGTAAATCCAGGAACATCGGCGTTAGTTGAATCGACCAGAAATAGATCGACGCCTTCCTCGCCAAGGCGCGCGAAAGTTCGCAAATCTGTAATTCGCCCATCTAAGGGAAGCTGATCCATTTTAAAATCTCCCGTGTGCAGTATGCGACCTGCATCGGTATTAATTACCACGGCTAAAGCATCGGGAATCGAGTGATTAACTGCAACAAATTCGAGTGCGAATGGGCCAACATCTTCGTGCCCACCCTCTCGAACTTCGCGAGTTAGTGGAGAAATGCGATGCTCTCTTAACTTTGCGCTGACTAAGGCAAGAGTTAGTGCCGATCCATAAATTGCGATATCGCCACGCTCGCGCAGCAAATAAGGAACCGCACCGATGTGGTCTTCATGACCGTGAGTTAAAAATAAACCGACAACATCGGCTAAGCGATCACGAATATATGAAAAATCAGGGAGAATCAAGTCAATGCCTGGCTGCGTATCTTCAGGAAATAACACGCCACAATCGACTATTAAAATCTTGCCTTTAGTTTCAAAGACGGTCATATTACGACCAATTTCCGCCAAACCGCCCAAGGCAACGATGCGCAATCCACCATCAACTAATTTTTTAGGTAAACCTAAATCCGGGTGTGGATAGTTCATTATTTAACGAGTACGCCGCCAGCGCGCAAATCTTCGCGCAACTGCGCAATCTGCGCATCGGTTGCATCGACTAAAGGTAGACGAGTATGCCCGCCTGGCAATCCCATGAGAGTTAATGCGGCTTTGGTCATAATCGCGCCTTGTGTTCGAAAAGTGCCAGTAAATACCGGTAAAAGTTTTTGATGAATCTCTAATGCCCGTATGGCATTGCCATCAAACCACGCGTTAAGCATCGCCTTTAAATCCGCGCCCACGCTATGTCCGCACACAGAAACAAAACCTACTGCGCCAACTGAAAGAAGTGGCAAATTCAAAATATCATCACCTGAATACACTGGGATTCCACACCGCTTGATCACCCACGATGTTGCAGCTACATTTCCTTTGGCATCTTTGAGCGCAACAATTGCTGGATGCTCAAAGAGCTCAACGATTGTGTCAGATTCGATTTCGACACCTGTGCGACCTGGAATGTCATACAACATCATCGGAAGACCCGTGGCGTTTGCCATAGCTAAGAAATGGGCTTTGATTCCCGCCTGGGGTGGTTTGTTGTAGTACGGCGTAACGACCAAGATGCCATCGGCGCCGGCGGCTTCAGAGCGTTTAGCTTGGTTAATTGAGTAATCCGTTTCATTATCCCCCGCCCCCGAAACAACCTTTATATGTGGACCAACGGTTCGCTTGACAACTTTAATAATCTCTTCTTTTTCAGATGACTTAGTCGTTGGTGCCTCACCAGTTGTACCGTTGACAACAATTCCATCATGACCGATGTGAACTAAGTGATCGGCAATCTTTTCTACGCCGTTCCAATCAATGCTGCCATCTTTGTTGAAGGGAGTGACCATCGCGGTCAACATTCGACCGAAAGGCGCTGGTGTACTCATACGCCTAACTCTACCCGTTTTAAGGCGCGATTCGTCCCGATTTTTCGAAAGCGCCATACGTAAGCGGCATTAATTTTGCGAATTCCGCCTCCATTTTCTCGGCAACCATCTCAATTTCACGTTGAGGGTAGCTGGGAAAATGCGAACCTTCGCGCGAAGTTCGAAGTGATAAAAAGTTCATTAATGCACGCGCATTCATAGTTACATACATTGAAGAGTATGTAGCAACGGGCAGTACTATGCGTGCAACTTCACGGGCTATTCCTGCATCGAGCATTTTTTGATAACTTTCGTAAGCAGATATGTAGGCCGACTTCATTGCATTTATAGAAAGTTCAAACTGTTCCTGTGTGCCATCTTCAAATGTATAGGCACCGACTTTGCCGACTTGCAAAAGTTTGCGAGACTTAGATGGAATATAGAAAACTGGTCGCAGTTCACGATATCGACCGCTCTCTTCGTTATACGAAGCGATGCGATGGCGCATGAATTCACGAAATACAAAAATTGGAGCTGATACGAAGAAGGTCATAGAGGTATGTTCAAAAGGAGAACCGTGACGTTCGCGCGCCAAATAATTAATAAGTCCCGCTGAGCGCGATGGATCTTCACCGATCTCCTCCATCGACTGTTCGCCGGCAGTTGAGACTCGGGCTGCCCAAATTACATCGGCATCACTCGCACTAGATTTAACGAGTTCCACAGTTACATCATCACGATAGATAATATCTTCGACCATTGAGTGAGCCTATCCATCGTCGCCTTGGCCGCTTTGGATTTCTACGGCAGACTGTCCGCGTGTCCAGAGTTGAAGCCATCACAGTTCGCGACTCCTTAAGCGTCTCCTTAACCGTTGGTGCCTATGGAATCGCCTTTGGAGCTGCTGCCGTGGCAAATGGATTTTCAGTTCTACAGAGCTGCCTGTTATCACTACTCACTTTTTCAGGAGCGTCACAGTTTGCCGTCGTCGGTGTAATCGGAGCAGGTGGTAGCGCGATCAGTGCAATCGCAACCGCGTCCTTACTTGGGGTGCGCAATGGTTTATACGGAGTAATCATGGCGCCGCGCTTGAAAGTTAAAGGTTTGAAGCGAGTATTAGCTGCGCACATAACTATCGATGAGTCGACTGGCGTGGCACTTGGTGCCGAAAAACGAAATGAAGATGCGATGCGACATGGTTTTTGGTTAACCGGTGTTGGAGTTTTCTTTTTCTGGAATCTATTTACTTTAGCTGGCGCACTGGGTGCCCAAGCCATGGGTGATATCCGAGCATGGGGACTCGATTCGGCAGTTCCCGCGGCCTTTTTAGGTTTAGTCTGGCCACGCCTTGAAAATAATCGAGATCGAACACTGGCAATTGTCTCGATTATCTTTGCCCTTGCAATGACACCCATACTTCCGGCGGGAGTTCCCATTATTGCAACGGCATTTATCGCAATTGCTTTTGGACTGCGACGATGAGTATTTTCTGGTTAGCAACAATAGGTACGAGCAGCATTGCCTTCGTCCTTAAATTCTCAGGTCATTCGGTTCCACAACATTGGTTGGAACATCCGAGGATTCAAAAGATTAATGCGCTGGTTCCAATTGCATTATTGAGCGCCTTGGTTGGTGTTCAGAGTTTTTCTGAGAAAAGTAAGTTGATGATTGATCACCGACTTGCGGGAGTAACTGTCGCCGTTGTGGCTCTTATCTTTAAAGCGCCATTCCCGCTAGTAGTTTTATCAGCGGCGCTTACTTCTGCAGCTGTCTATAACTGGGTTTAGATAATTCCTAGCTCTTCAAGTTTTGCTTTCAATGCAATATCTGAAGGCTCAGTTAAATGGGTACCGTCACCAAAAACTATGACGGGAATCGATTGAGCTCCCCCATTAATTTCCCTAACTTTATCAGCGGCTAACAAATCATTCTCAACATCGATTATTGTATATGCAACTTTAAGTTCATTGAGCAGGCGTTCGGAGCGCACGCAATCGCCACACCAGTCAGCGCTATACATAGTTATCTCTCTATTTGGCATGTGTGATTTTTTCCCTTACATAAATTTCTCGAGGCCATGAGTTAGCCCCGGGTGTGAAATTACGTTGCGAATTCCCAGTAGAACACCAGGCATAAAACCTGCGCGATCTAATGAGTCGTGACGAATTGTTAACGTCTCTCCTAACCCACCGAGAATTACTTCTTGATGGGCAACCAATCCCCGCACCCGCACAGAGTGCACTGGGATGTCGCCAACAATTGTTCCACGGGCGCCATTAAGTGCCGTAGTCGTTGCATCAGGCATTTTTGCTAGATCTGTTGCCGCGCGCGCATCACTCATTAACTGCGCGGTCCGCGTTGCAGTTCCGCTAGGGGCATCGACCTTATCTGGGTGATGCAGTTCAATAATCTCAGCTGATTCGAAATAACGCGCGGCTTTGGCCGCGAACTCCATCATTAATACCGCGCC
>JANLPM010000077.1:0-6836 GCA_031367265.1 Actinomycetes bacterium | reverse complement strand
CCGGTGTTGCCGAACACATTCATCAACACCTGGTGCCACGATGGAGTGGCGACGCTAACTTCATGCCGATTATCGGACACACTAAAGTGCTACCCCAGCTATTGATGTTAACGCGAGATGAAATCGCTGCCGCTTGGTAGTCAGCGTTTAATTTGATTTAAATAACTGTGAACGATATCTATCCCGATACCTTTTTCAATCCACACTGGAATTGCCGGAAATAAAAGACCGGCAACAAAAGCGTCTTCGCCTAAAGTTAAGGTGTGCTCCAGATATTCGTCGCGAAATTCTTGCACGAGAGTTTCATGTTCAGGTTCAGAGGAGATTTTTTGAGGTGGGGCAGTTGAATAATCGATGACCTGCATGCTCTCTAAGCTGATCAATGCACATGGAAAGCCAGCTTCATCGTGTAGAACTAAGTATGGCGTTAAGACATAATCGAAAACTCGATTAGCCAGCAGTACCGCATCGTCAAAATCGGCGTCGGGGTTTTCAATATGCGTGACGACAACTATTCGTGGGACTAAATACTCATCGTAGGCCTGCCACATCTCAATAGTTTTTTGGTCTATTCCCGTAGCTGGATTAATTACGAAAATTGCGCAGTCGGCATCGCTTTCAAGTTCATCAGATACATGTGCGTCAAAAACCTGCGCAACTGCCAAGGGATCGGCGCTGATGTGACCGTAAACGGGGATCAGTGGGGCCGATGCGACAGGATTCACTGGCTCAGCCTACGATGGGAGGTGATGATAAGTAGAATCTTAAAGCCCGCGGTTACGAGATTCATAACGCCCGTAGCCACGTTTGCCTTACGCGTTGGAATCACCCCTAATGCGGTTACGTGGATTGGTGCTTTCGGAGTCGTTGCCGCTTCACTCTACTTCTATCCTCAAGGCGAATTCTTCCGAGGCACTCTTTTTATTGTCATCTTTGTTTTAAGTGACATCTTTGATGGCACAATGGCGAGGATATCAAAGAAGGGAGCAAGTCGCTGGGGCGGATTTTTAGATTCAACAATTGATCGTATAACCGATTCCTCAATTCTTATCGGAATATTGATTTATCTCATCAATCATCACAATGTGCTTTCCTTTGCGCTCATTCTTGCACTGGTTACTGGCATGTTAGTTCCATATATTAGAGCTAAGGCCGAGAGTTTTAGCATTGATTGCAGTGGCGGAATTGCGGAGCGAACTGAGCGTCTTGTCATAGCTTTACTGGCCATCGGCCTCGATGGTTTAGGAGTTCCCTTTGTTTTAGCCGCTGGAATGTGGCTATTGGCAGCGCTTGGATTGATTACTGTCATTCAACGCTTGTTCATTGTGAAATCGGCTTGGAAATAAATGGTAGAAACTCTCGTAGCCTGGGGATATTTCGCGGCTTGGCGAATCTTACGTTGGCTACCTGAAAAATTTGTCTATGCATCGGCATACAAAGTGTCAGATTATTTAGTTAAACGAAATGGGAAGAGCGTCATGCGCTTGCGCTCAAATCTGGCGCGGACTCAAGGCGACATAACGGATTTGGATTTAGATTTACTCGTCTACAGGGCGATGCGATCGGCGCTTAGATATTGGTGCGATACATTTAGATTTCCCGACTGGTCACTTGAGCGAATAAATAATACGGTTACAAATACCAATGAGAAACTCTTACTAGAAGCGATGGCCGCAGGTAAAGGCGCTATCGTTACTCTGGCTCATGTGGGAAATTACGACCATGCCGCGGCATATTTTTGTGGCAAAGGCGCCAAGATAGTTACCGTTGCCGAGCGCTTAAAGCCCGAAGTTCTATTTGAAAAGTTCATGTCCTATCGTGCCGCTTTTGGAATGGAGGCACTTCCACTGGATGGCCGGGTTATTCCAACGCTGGCGCTGCGACTTCGCGCCGGGTGCGTTGTTGCCCTGGCAGCCGATCGTGATCTCTCGCGCTCTGGAATTGAGGTTAATTTCTTTGGTTCTCCCGCTCGTATGCCTGCTGGACCAGCGATTTTGGCGTTGAAAACCGAGGCCCCACTTATCTATGCAATGGTTTCATATACCCTAAGTGGAATACATATTGATTTTGAGTTAGTTCCTATTCCTAAGCATGGAAGCGAGAGTGAGAGAGTCAAAGAGATAGTTCAGAACAGCGCAAATCTCTTTGCCAAAGGTATTTCAGCCCACCCAGAGGATTGGCATATGATGCAACGTATCTGGATCGATGGCGACTTCAAGGAATATCGATGATGCCAGCTAAGAAATTGAAAATAGGAATTGTCTGTCCTTATGGATGGGACACTCCAGGTGGAGTGCAAAATCATGTTCGTGACCTGGCCGAGTTTCTCATCAACGCTGGACACGATGTATCGGTCCTTGCCCCAGCCTTAAGTGATTCGCAGCTTCCTAAGTATGTTGTCAATGCTGGTAAACCTATTTCTATTCCCTATAACGGCGCCGTTGCGCGCGTTCTCTTTGGCCCACTTGCATTTGCACGAGTACGTCAATGGATTAGTGCGGGAAATTTCGATATTTTGCATCTGCACGAGCCGGCAATTCCATCTATCTCACTCCTTGCCTGTTGGGCAGCCGATGGTCCGATGGTCGGAACTTTCCATGCTGCCTCCAAGCACCAGAAAGTAATTTATGCAATCGGCCCGATTCTAGAGCCAGCAATTGAAAAACTGAACGCGCGGATTGCAGTATCGGAAGCGGCGCGGTTAACGCTGACCAGCCACCTCGATACCGATGCAGTTGTCATTCCAAATGGAATATATGCCAACCATTATGCAAATGGCACCAAACAGAACGCCTGGTCAGGCAACACACTTGGATTTATCGGTCGATTTGAAGAGCCACGTAAAGGTTTGCAGATCTTGCTCGACGCCCTTCCCATAATTGCCCGCTTTGCACCCGATGTGCGAGTACTTGTGGCGGGACCTGGTGATTCCAAAGAAGTTGAGGATTCTATCGACCCGCAGTTACGCCATCGCTTTGAATTCTTGGGGCGAATTAGTGAGCGGCAAAAGGCTGATTTCATGTCTTCGGTTGCGATTTTCGTTGCCCCAAATACTGGGGGAGAGTCCTTTGGAATTATTTTAGCTGAAGCGTTAGCTGGAGGTGCTTGTGTTGTCGCCAGCGACATTCCCGCCTTTGATTCATTATTAGGTGGCGGTAAATATGGTGCGTTATTTTCATCTGAGGATTCAACTGATTTAGCTAAAGTTATTGTCGATCTTTTGCGCGATGATAAGAAGCGAAATGAGCTTTGCGCTTTGGGAAAAATTCATGCTCAAAAATTTGATTGGAATGTTGTAGCTCGGCAGATATTTTCAATTTACGAGATGGCGATGGTTGGTAGCCAGAGTGTAAAGCTAGTCTCAGAAGCCAGATCGTGGAATCGCTTTTTGTCCCGCGAGGAGAGTAGAAAGTGAAAGCACTATTTATTTCAACGTTAATTCTCTTAATAACGCTCTGGTATCTCTCTTTTTTGGCGACGCGTTTAGACCGCCTCCATCACCGAGTTGAAACGAGTTGGGCAAATCTAGATGGGCTCTTACAACGCCGTGCTGCAGTTGCCCTGGAAATTGCCCGGAGTGATCTGGCTGATCCAGCCTCATCCCTACTCCTGACTTCTGCGGCCTATCATGCGCGCGAATCGAGTATTCAAGCGCGCTCATCCTCAGAATCAGTCCTATCTAGTGCGCTAGCTCTTTTAACCCTGGATGCCCAACACCAAGGCGATGGCGCTGAGCATTCACTTCTAGTTGAGTTGAATACTCTGACTGCAAAGATACGCATTGCAATCGCACTTCATACTGATGCGGTCTCATCCACGCAAACAGTGCGCCGCAAACTCGCCATTCGCATCTTTCGCCTAGCAGGTACGGCGCCACTTCCAGTGACTTATGAGTTTGAATTTGATGCGCTATAAATCAAAGCTGGTGGCGCTCGGCGTTGCTACAACTTTATTTCTAAGTGGATGCGCAACGCTTACTCACTCAATTGAAAAAGTAAAGGTTAAGCCAGTAGAAAGGAATCTTTTCAGTGGTCGTCCAGGAATAAATGGTCCGGTGCTGGTAGCCAAAGTTGATGATACTAACGCCGCGCATCCCCAGATTGGTCTTGAGGATGCTGACATTGTTTACATCGAACAAGTTGAAGGTGGTTTAACCCGGTTGGCGGCGGTTTTTTCATCGCGCATTCCTGCGCGAATCGGACCGATTCGAAGTGCTCGAATATCAGACATCGACATCCTTGCCCAGTTCGGCCATATTGCATTTGCTTACAGCGGTGCCCAACGAAAATTACTGCCAGTAATTAGCGCGGCAAATCTGCAAAATCTCGGAGCACAAATTCAATCACCAACTATTTATACGAGAGATCCTGCGCGCATCGCCCCTTATTCAATGGTTTTGCGAGCTGATTTACTCATGGCGAAAACCATCGATAAGGGTTATCTCATTGAAAGAGCGAAATCGGTCGGCTGGAGTTTTAGTGATGTGAAGCCGCCAGGTGTTCGGATATCTCGCGCACAATTACACTGGCCCGCGGCCAACTATGGAGTTATTTGGTCGGCGAGCGAGAATCGCTGGCATTTAACGCACAACAATGAGCCCGATCTCTCTGAGACTGGTGTAACGCTGGGTCCGACAACATTTGTTATTCAGCTTGTCTCAATTACTCCCTCCATCTATCGCGATAAGTTTGGCGGCATCACGCCGTTTTCTCAAACAATCGGTGTGGGTACTGGATACATACTTCGCGATGGAATGAGTGTGAGTGCTACCTGGAGTAGATCCTCGGCAAGCGTTGGAACAACGTGGAAGGCTCTAGATGGAACTGCTATCGCTTTTGCACCAGGCCAAGTGTGGGTTGCTCTGTGCGAGAATGAGCCTGACTTTACGCTTATTCCTGCGAGCGCGAGCCCTTCGCCGACAAAGTAGGATATGGGTTCGCAAGCGAGGTTTTAGAAAATGGGGATTGCAATGGCGGACGTTACGGGTACTGGTCGAGTCAAGCGCGGCATGGCAGAGATGCTCAAAGGCGGAGTCATCATGGATGTCGTGAATGCCGAACAGGCAAAGATCGCCGAAGATGCCGGGGCCGTAGCCGTTATGGCACTTGAGCGAGTTCCGGCAGATATACGCGCGCAAGGCGGCGTGGCACGAATGTCGGATCCCGACATGATTGAAAAAATTCAAGCCGCGGTCTCTATTCCAGTCATGGCTAAAGCGCGCATCGGCCATTTTGTGGAAGCTCAAGTTTTGCAGTCACTCGGTGTTGATTACATCGATGAGTCAGAAGTATTAACTCCCGCCGATTATAAAAATCATATTGATAAGTGGAGTTTTACTGTTCCATTTGTTTGTGGAGCTACAAATCTTGGAGAGGCCTTGCGTCGAATAAATGAAGGCGCCGCCATGATTCGTTCTAAAGGCGAAGCCGGTACGGGCGATGTCTCTAACGCCATGCAACACATGCGCGAAATCAACGGAGAGATTCGCCGATTATCTTCACTTCGCGAAGATGAACTCTATGTTGCTGCTAAAGAGCTGCAAGCACCATTTGAATTAGTAAAAGAGGTCGCGGCCTCGGGAAAACTTCCAGTAGTTCTCTTCACGGCCGGTGGGATAGCAACACCTGCAGATGCCGCGCTCATGATGAGTATGGGTGCCGATGGTGTTTTCATCGGTTCAGGAATCTTCAAATCTGGTAACCCCGCACAACGCGCAGCCGCTTGCGTTCGCGCCACAACTTTTTGGGATGATCCTAAAGTTATCGCCGATGCCTCTCGTGGCTTAGGTGAGGCAATGGTTGGCATCAACGTGGCCGACTTACCAGCACCCCACCGACTTGCAGATCGCGGTTGGTAGCTCTCTACGTTGATGAAGGTCGGAGTGCTCGCCCTACAAGGTGATGTTCGTGAGCATATGCACGCACTTAAGGAGTGTGGGGTTTTCCCAATCTCCGTGCGACGTCCTACAGAGTTAGCGCACGTTGATGCACTCATTATTCCAGGTGGGGAATCGACGACAATTGCGCAGTTAGCCGAGATTTTCGGTCTACTAGATCCGATTAAAAAACGAATTGCAGGTGGAATGCCGGTGTATGGCTCTTGTGCTGGAATGATTTTATTGGCCGATGAGATTCTGGATTCAAAAACCTCGCAAGCTAGTTTTGGTGGTTTAGATGTCTGCGTGCGCAGAAATGCTTTTGGACGCCAAATCGATTCATTCGAGCGGGAGATAGTTTTCGCCGATGGATCGGTCGAACTACTGAACGCGGTTTTTATACGCGCACCTTGGGTCGAGCGTGTCGGAGACGGAGTCGAAATATTAGCCAGTATCGATTCGCACCCAGTAGCAGTGCGATCGGAGAATATTTTAGCAACGTCCTTTCATCCCGAGCTGACAAATGATTTTCGAGTTCATCGTTACTTTATCCATGAGGTGGCAGCGCAGGCTTTAGAGAAGGTACAGTAGTTCGAACTAAGGCCAAGGGGCACAGAAGGCAAAGGGGTAAAATATGTCTGGCCATTCAAAGTGGGCGACAACTAAGCATAAGAAGGCGATTATTGATGGCCGTCGAGCAAAAGTTTTCGCAAAACAGATTAGGGCAATTGAAGTTGCCGCGCGTAATGGTGGCGCCGATCTTGAGGGCAATCCCACCTTATTTGATGCAATTACTAAAGCTAAAAAATCTTCCATGCCTGCCGATAATATTGAACGCGCCGTAAAGCGCGGAGCAGGGCTTGAACTTGGAGCCGCAGATTATCAAACGATTATGTATGAAGGTTATGGTCCACACGGTGTTGCGCTCATGATTGAGTGTTTAACCGATAATCGCAACCGC
>JANLPM010000075.1:0-6714 GCA_031367265.1 Actinomycetes bacterium | reverse complement strand
TCATCCAGGGGCTCAGGGCGACCCAAACGAAGTTCATCGGTCTGCCATAGTAAATCGATAGTTTCAGCCAGTCGCTCGGCTTGGGATGGATCTCGTGGTGAATCCAGAAGCTGTGCGACGCGTCCCATTTTATTTAGCACCGACCGACGTGCGGCCTCAGTTGGGTGGGCAGTAAATACTGGACGCACGGACATTTCGTTGACCCATCGTGAAATTTCATCTCGCGTTAATTCATGGCCGGGAACTTGGGCGATTAAAGCCGCGTCGATTTTATCAACGGCACGTGCAATCCATGAGCCACCCTCGACACGAGATTGAGCCAGCACACGGGATCGGTGTACTTGTTCGGCAACGTTAGCTAAATGAAAGTAGGTACTAAATGCTCGAACAAGTTGTACCGAATCTTCAATTGATATGGAGGCCAAAAGTTCGACGCCGTCGCCTTCACGAACGGCTTTACGCACGCGCTCAACAAGGGCTAAAAGCTCGGGACCTTCTTGGCGGACTAGGGTCTCTCCCAGTAAATCTCCCAGGCGGCGCACATCACTACGAAGACCAGCGTCATCGGCAGCAACGGCTCCTGGCTCTATTTTCATTGGCCAATCCTCTCAGGTAAGAGTCGATGCTCATAATAAATTAGAGTTGACCACAGTACGCCCCCTCCCTTTGGGAGTTGGGGCCATTAGACGTTTGGAGGTGTGCAGTGCGAGGTTTAATTTCTGCTCTCGCGACAACTTCTGATACATCTCATATTGTTGCGCCAACTGCGATGTATCCATTCTTACTCGCTGCGCGTGCACAACAGAGGCCCCTTCTTGTTATTACGAGTTCAAGTAGAAGCGCGGAAGATTTGGCCAATGAACTTCGCGAATTGCATAGCAATGTCATGGAGTTCCCCGCTTGGGAAACGCTGCCCCATGAGCGTTTGAGTCCACGAAGTGATACGGTCGCGCGACGTATATCAACTCTCTATAAGCTCGAAGAAAAGCAGAGCATTAATCCAATAGTTGTAACGCCAGTGCGTGGCGCAATTCACCGCATAATAAGTAATCTTGGAAAAGCAGAATTAATGAAACTGGAGATCGGCAAAGAACAATCACTTGATTTGTTAGTTCGGCACTTATCTAGTTTGGCGTACTCACGGACGGACTTAGTTGAGCGTCGTGGAGAATTTGCCGTACGTGGTGGAATTATTGACCTCTTCTTACCGCTCAATGCACATCCGATTCGGATAGATTTTTTTGGGGACGAGATTGAAGATATGAGCTTTTTTGAAGTTGCCGATCAACGTACATTTACTCCAGTAATTGGCGCAATCGAAATCTATCCCTGTCGGGAACTCTTGTTGACTTCAACAATTCGTGAACGCGCATCTGAGCTTAAAGAAAAACTTTCCGGAGCGGCCGAGCTTTTAGAGAGGATTAGTGAAGGTATTTTCTTTGAAGGAATGGAGTCGCTCATTCCGCTGTTAATTGATGAGACTGACTCCCTGCTTTCGAGAATGCCTGCCGAAACCCAGATTGTATATATCGATCAAGCGCGAATTAGCTCGCGCGCCAGTGATTTACTTGCCACCAACGAAGAGTTTCTAAAGGCTTCATGGTCAAATGCCGCTCATGGAGCTGTGGCGCCGATTTACGACGGCTCAGGTACATATATGTCATGGGATATCTTTGACTCAGAGATTAACCTCCTCGGATTTAATACAGTAGATTTTTCCCCGTTTGGCAGCGACCTTGCTCAAGATATCGAATTTTTAGATTACCGCGCAATTGATCCTATGCGTGGGGATATTGAACGCACCGTTGAAGCGTTGCGCACAGCTCTTGATGCGCACAGCACGGTTGTCTTTGCCACCCATGGCCATGGAATGTTGGAGCGTTATGCTGGAATATTTCGTAACGCCGATTTACCTATCCACATCGTTGAAAAACTCAACGCTAAGCCCACAAAAGGAAGTATTCATTTAACTACATCGGTGATTGCGCACGGTTTTGAAAGTATGAGCGACCAGATTTTCTTTATGACCGAGCGGGACCTCACTGGTAGCAAGGGCAGTATTAGAGACGGTGAGCGTCTGCCATCAAAGCGCAAAAAAAGTATCGATCCCTTAGAGCTCCATGCTGGCGACTTTGTTGTCCATGAGCAACACGGTATCGGTCGTTATATTGAACTTGTGCAGCGCACCGTAGCGCAAGTGACACGGGAGTATTTAGTAATTGAATATGCTTCGGCAAAGCGCGGGCAACCCGGCGATCGAATTTTTGTACCGACAGATGCGCTCGAGCAAGTAAGTAAATATGTGGGTGGGGAGGCGCCCACAGTTCACCGAATTGGAAGTGGCGATTGGCAAAAAGCTAAGGGACGGGCCCGAAAAGCGGTAAGGGAAATTGCTGGAGAGCTCATTCGCCTCTATGCAGCTCGCACAAGCTCTCCGGGTTTTGCATTTTCTCCGGATACCCCGTGGCAGCGCGAGCTTGAGGACTCTTTTTCCTATATCGAAACCCCGGATCAGCTTTCAACTATTGATGATGTGAAGCGTGATATGGAGCGGCCTTATCCGATGGATCGGATAATTTGCGGTGACGTTGGCTATGGCAAAACTGAGATTGCGATTCGCGCGGCTTTTAAAGCTGTTCAAGATGGTAAACAAGTAGCTGTTCTCGTTCCAACAACGCTTCTAGTTCAACAGCATACGAAGACTTTCAATGAGCGATATTCGGGATTTCCATTAAGAGTCGCTGGACTTTCGCGCTTTAATACGGTTAAAGAGAGCAAAGAAATTCTTGATGGTTTACAAAAAGGCGTAATAGATGTCGTTATCGGCACGCATCGAATTCTTTCGAACGATGTTGTATTTAAGGATTTAGGCCTGGTAGTAGTTGATGAAGAGCAGCGTTTCGGAGTTGAGCAAAAGGAAGCACTTAAAAAAGTTCGCACAACTGTTGATGTCCTGGCAATGTCGGCCACACCGATTCCTCGCACTCTCGAGATGGCTATTACGGGAATTCGTGAAATGTCAACAATTACTACACCGCCAGAAGAGCGGCACCCAATTTTGACTTACGTTGGACCAGCTGAGGAGGGGCAGATTACCGCGGCAATTCACCGCGAATTATTACGCGATGGTCAGATTTTTTATCTTCACAATCGAATTGAAACCATTGATCAAGCGGCGATGCGCCTTCAGGAACTCGTTCCCGAGGCACGAATTCGCATCGCTCATGGACAGATGAGCGAAGGAGTATTAGAAGATGTCATTCTTGGCTTTTGGAATCGGGATTTTGATGTTCTGGTGAGCACGACCATTGTTGAGAGCGGCTTAGATATTCAAAATGCAAATACTCTTATTGTGGAGAGAGCTGACAGATTTGGACTCTCCCAACTCCATCAATTGCGTGGTCGAGTAGGCCGAGGGCGCGAACGTGCTTATGCATATTTTCTCTACCCTTCTGATCAACCCCTATCTGAACTAGCGCATGAGCGATTAACAACCATTGCTGCACATACTGATTTAGGTTCGGGAATGCGTGTTGCATTAAAGGATCTTGAAATTCGCGGTGCAGGCAATCTTTTAGGCGGTGAGCAATCCGGACACATTGCCGACGTGGGATTTGATTTATATATGCGGATGGTTGGAGAAGCAGTTCATGATTATAAAGCAGGCATTATTGAAACAGAGGAGAGAGTTAGTGACTGTAAAATTGAACTACCAATTAATGCACACCTCTCAACTGATTATGTGCCAGGTGAGAGATTAAGATTGGATTTGTATCGCCGGTTAGCGGATGTCAAAAATAAAGTAGATGTTGAATCTATCCACGCTGAACTTCTTGATCGCTTCGGTGAGCTCCCCAAAGAGGCCGAAGCCTTATTAGGAGTTGCTGAGCTCCGCGCCCGTGCAAAAGCCGCGAAATTGACCGAGGTTGTAGTTCAAGGAAAGTTTTTACGTTTAGGACCGTTGAGTCTGCCAGAGTCCAAGCAGATGCGCCTTTCACGAATGTATCCAGGCTCACTCTATAAATCAGCTACCCGAACGGTTTTAGTTGCCCTTAAGGCCAGTGGTCAATGGAATCCGTCGAAGAGCCAAGCGTTCATGGTGGATACTTCTCTTCTGGCCTGGGTCGTAGAGGCCGTCAACCAACTAAGCGAACCTCTGAAAGCGAGTTCATAGTGAAAAAGAGCTTAACTGCAGTAATTATCGCCACCGCGCTCTTCTTAACGGGTTGCGCTCAGGTTGGCGCTGCTGCCACCGTTGGAAACGTGAAGATTTCACAGGCAACTGTGCAGAGCAGTATTGATTCGATTATTGCCGCACGCGTCGGCGTTGATACATCAAAGATGCAGTTGCAAACTGGAGAAGAGCTTAACCGCAGTCAACTTCGTTTCCACTTATTAACCGAACTGCTGCGTGCAACTGCGGGTAAATTAAAAATCTCGGTATCAAAAGCTGAAATTGATACTCGTCGTCAAAGTATTATTCAACAAGTCGGCGGCGTTGATTCTCTGCCTACCGCACTTGTCGGTGCGGGAATCGCTCGCAATGATTTAGATACATATATTGAAGCAATCTCACTGTCGGATAAAATTAGTCAAAATCTAATTGCAAGTGGCGTAGCTCAAGCTGATATCGGCGCAACAGTTCAAAAACTTGTTGTCGCTAGAGCAAAATCGCTAGGTGTTACCATCAATCCAAGATATGGCGCATGGGATGCGGCGATTGCAGATGTAGTGGCATTGGATTCTGCAAGCCCTGCCGTCTCACCAGCAACGAAGTAGCCAGTTTTTATGGAGGGTTCACAGCTTGCGCGTTTAGTTGAGGTTATGGACCAACTCCGCTCACCCGGTGGTTGTCCTTGGGATGCCGAACAGACTCATGAGTCTTTGCTTAAATATCTACTGGAAGAGTCCTACGAGTTTGTAGACGCGGTTCACAGCGGAAATCGTGTCGATATGCTGGAAGAGCTTGGCGATGTTTTATTGCAAGTCTATTTTCATGCACGCATCGCCCAAGAAGATCCTTTAGATCCATTTTCAATTGAAGATGTGGCGGAGTCGATTGCTGATAAATTAATTCGTCGCCACCCTCATGTCTTTGCCGGTGAAAAGGTTGAAAGTTCAGATGAGGTTGCCGACAATTGGGAAGCGATAAAAAGGGCGGAAAAAGGCAGAAGTTCGGCCCTTGATGGGATCGCAATGGGGCAACCTGCATTGCCTCTGATTGAAAAGCTCTTATATCGCGCCGAAAAATATGGCGTCAAAGTAGTGACTCCACCGCAGGTCTCACTAGATACAACCGCCGATGAGCTTTCTGTTGGACAAGCGTTATTAACTGTAATCACGTGGGCCCATACCAACGGTGTCGATGCTGAAGCAGCACTTCGCAAGGAGGCCTCGCGTTTGATCCAACAAATAAGCGCCATTGAGGCGCGGTAGGATTGCCATCTAAGTTTGGGCGATTTTGAGCGTTGAAGTCTCACTCGCACAAAGATTTAAGTTACGAAGGAGAAATGCTATGACAATTATTCAAGCTCTCGGAGCGCGTGAGATTCTTGACTCCCGTGGAAATCCAACGGTTGAAGTTGAAATCGAGTTAGAAGATGGTACGCAGGCCCGCGCAGCAGTTCCAAGTGGAGCATCTACAGGTGCCTTCGAAGCAGCAGAACTTCGTGATGGTGGATCACGCTACTTAGGTAAAGGCGTTGAGAAGGCCGTGGCATTTCTTAACGATGAAATTGCCCCAGAAATTATTGGCTTTGATGCACAAGATCAACGGCTCATAGATGCCGCAATGATCGAATTAGATGGTACTAAGAACAAATCTCGTATGGGTGCTAATGCAATTTTAGGCGCTTCTTTGGCCGTTGCTAAAGCATCCGCAGAGTCTGCCGATCTCTCGCTCTTTCGCTATTTAGGCGGACCAAATGCCCACCTTCTTCCAGTTCCAATGATGAATATTCTCAATGGCGGCGCGCATGCCGATACGAATGTTGATATTCAGGAATTTATGATCGCACCAATTGGTGCACCAACCTTTCGTGAGTCTTTACGGTGGGGTGCGCAGATTTACCATGCGCTCAAAGCTGTTTTGAAGAAGCGTGGTTTAGCGACGAGTGTGGGCGATGAGGGTGGATTTGCTCCAAACCTTGATAGCAACCGTGCCGCTCTTGATTTAATTCTCGAAGCCATCACTGCCGCAGGTTTTACGCCAGGCAGCGATATCGCGCTGGCTATGGATGTCGCCGCAACGGAGTTTCATGACAATGGAAAATATAAGTTTGAAGGCGCGCTTAAAACATCAGATGAAATGATTGCCTATTACACAGACCTAGTTGATGCCTACCCCATAGTTTCAATTGAGGATCCACTCAATGAGGAGGATTGGGCTGGATGGGCTCAAATGACTAGTGCGCTCGGTTCGCGTATTCAGATCGTCGGGGATGACTTATTTGTTACAAATCCAGAGCGCTTAGCACGTGGAATTGCAGGAAACACTGCAAATGCGTTGCTTGTAAAAGTTAATCAAATAGGAACTCTTACTGAAACCATCGATGCCGTTGAAATGGCACATCGTGCAAGTTATCGAACAATGATGAGTCATCGTTCGGGGGAAACTGAAGATACAACAATCGCGGATTTAGCTGTTGCCCTAAACTGTGGGCAGATTAAAACCGGTGCCCCAGCACGAACCGAGCGCGTGGCAAAATACAACCA
>JANLPM010000010.1:0-16484 GCA_031367265.1 Actinomycetes bacterium | reverse complement strand
TCGATGCAGATTGGGGTATCGGTAATACTTTGAATTAATTTAATTGCGTTAGCCAAAAGCGCTGGCTCATCCGTTAGGGGAACTCCCATGTTGACATCTAAAACATCGGCGCCACCGGCTATCTGAGTGAGAACGTCTTTTTCAATCGCCGACAGATCACCCGCGCGAAGTTGTAATTGATACTGCTTACGCCCAGTGGGATTAATTCGCTCACCGATAATGCAAAAAGGCTGATCATGTCCGATCGTTACCGTCTTGCCGGGTGAAGAAAGTACTGTATGCATTGTGTGCCCCTAACGTCGCGGTGTTCTACCCAAGTCGGACATGAAACTATTGAGCACGTCATCGTGCCGAAAATCTATGACATGTAGTCCACGAACTCCAGGAAGTGAGAGTGCATGTTTAGCCAGTTCAAGGGTTAAATTATAAACCTCTCCACTTTGATTACTGGTGTTCTTTACGCGGGCCAACGTATCGGCCGGAACGTCGATACCGGGAACCTTATCATTCATGAACTCCAAGCCTTTGCCGCTTTTGACTAGAACTACGGTAGGAATGAGCTTTAAATTGGGCGCAGCTGCGGCCACCCCTTTACAAAATGCCTCAAGGCGATCGGGATGAAAACATATTTGCAGTTGCAGGAATTGTGCACCTGCGCGGTGCTTTTTGATCGCCCTCTCGATTCGATACTCAAATGGAGGTGCCGCGGAATTTTCTACCGCGCCGATATAGAAATCCGGCGTTGGTACTATTTTTCGCCCTGAAAGACTTTTCCCGGTTCCCATTATTCGAGCAATATTTATCGCTTGGGCACTGTCGATATCGAAGACTCGGCGCGCCTCTGGTTCATCACCGGCTGTAACGTCATCTCCCGTTAATAGTGAGAGATTTGTAATGCTATGTAATGCCGCTCCCAACATATCGGACTGAATCGCCAATCGATTCTTATCGCGACAAACTATCTGCATTATTGGCTCTAAACCATGCATCTGCATTGCTATCGCCGTGGCCATATTGGATGCATGTGCGTGGGCTGCCGGATTATCAGTTGCGTTGACGGCATCAAACCACAGTGATAAACGTGACGCGCTTTTTTCAACCACTGCCATTCCGCCACTATTAACGGCGGGGAATTCAGCGGTAAAAACTAGAGAGTCAGAGTTTTCTAATTTCTCGCGCAGGAGCGACATTAGGTGTCAGAATTTTCTACGGACCAACCGGCGGGAGTTCGCTTATCGCGCCTGGTAACTAAATTAACCCATGACGAAGTGCCTTGCAGCTGCATATTTACTGGTGGCCGCAGTTCATTGAAATGTTCTTTCCATGGCTTTGGAAGTGGAAGAAAGATCGTTCGCTGGTAAGCCTTGACCCATATGCACTGCATCTCAGGTTTAACTTCGCAACTTCCATCTTCGCGAACACCGCCGCAGGGACCGTTGCGTAAAGTTTTTGGACAGGTCATTGGACAGGTCATACCCGTTGAATGCAAAACGCATTGACCACACATGCGACAGTCCCAAATGGGCTTTTTAATCGCGTCTTCAATCAATGGTAGAAGTTTTTTTAGCATAGCAATTTCTTATGCCGAGACTGCGGCGCGTTTCTTAGCAATTAAATCTTTTGCGATGCGCACAGCAGTTGATGCATCTGCGGCAAAGCCATCGGCGCCAACAACATCGGCGTACTCCTGAGTTACAGGTGCACCGCCAACCATAATGATGACCTTCTCGCGCAACCCTGCCTTGGTAATTTCATGGATATTGACCTTAAACATGGGCATCGTAGTAGTTAAAAATGCCGACATTCCGACTATATCTGGTTTGTGTTCAAGGATTCCAGCAATGAATTTCTCTGGTGCGACCTGGACTCCAAGGTCGATGACATTGAAGCCTGCACCTTCTAGCATGATATTTACCAGGTTTTTTCCAATATCGTGAACATCGCCTTTAACTGTACCCATCAAATAAGTACCAACGGTTTCCGCACCGGTTTCAGCAAGCAAAGGTCGCAAGAACGCAAGGGCACCTGACATTGCCTTACCTGAGATAAGCATTTCAGGAACGAAGAAATCTCCGCGCTCAAAACGCGCACCGACTTCTTCTAACGCCGGGATAAGGGCATCAAAGAGAATAGTGCTCGGTGTCATGCCATCGGCAATTCCCTGTTTGGTCAACTCTAATACTGAAGGGGCGTTTCCAACCAAGGTCTCGTCAAAGAGAGCCTTGATGATGTCGTCATGAGTCATGCTGCACCTATCTTTCCGTCAGGGATTGCTTGGAGTATATGAATCTCATCGATAATAATTTCACCGATTTTAGCTAAATCTCTCTGGGTTAATCGAGGAGAAGGTCCAGAGATCGAAATTGCACCCACCACTCTTCCATCGCTTTCACGAACTGGCGCAGCGACTGCAACTAAACCCTCTTCCAACTCATCAGTAATGGTTGCATAACCCTTTTTTCTCACGCTCTCAAGTTCGCTCAGTAATCGAGGTCTCGAAGTAATAGTTTTAGCTGTCAGTTTTTCCAGACGCCCCATAGGAATCGTTGCTGCGCCATAGGCGAGAAGGATTTTCCCAAGTGCCGATGCGTGGTAGGGGATTCGCTTGCCAACCCAATTAGTTGCACCTAAGAGATAATGTCCATCGACTTGATCAATTAATTTCATCTCACCATTACTTGCCACAGCTAAATTTGCAGTCTCACCTGTGGTGTGTGCTAGCTTTTCCAAAGCTGAGTGCATACGGGCAACTAATACTGAATCTTGATTTTGAGTGCGCGCAAAGGCAGTTAAAACATCGCCAGCAACAAAAGCCCCTGCCCGATCCCTGCGTACGAGACCTTGTCTTTCCAGTGCGCTTAAAATCCTGGATGTCGTACTTTTGGGGATTTCAAATGTGCGCGAAAGTTGGGATGGAAGCGGTGGAGTTGCACACTCTAAAATGTGAATGAGAAGTGTGCTGGCACGATCAATTGCCTGAGTTCCATTCAACGTATGATTCACGATGCACCCCCTTGTCGCAAAGATAGTGTTCCATAATATGGAACCACTGTTCCACTATCTAAGGGTATTCTCCCACGTATCTGCTGGTCAATAGGCGCTAAGGAGTATGACATGTTTGAAAATCGGATGCCTCGATATGAAATCCTCAGCCCAGAATCGATGGCAACGCTGACGTTGGGCTGGCGCCGCATCGTCTCTGAAATTGGCATTGAGTTCATGTCACCGTGGGCGATCGATGTTTTGCGAGATGCTGGACAGAGCGTGGAGGGCGATAATGTTAAATTCGATCCAGACTGGATACTCAAACAAGTCGCACTAGCCCCCCGTGAATTCAATCTGCGCGCTCGCAATCCTAAAAACAATGTACATATCGGTGGAAACTCAATGGTATTTGGCGGAGTCTATGGGCCGCCCTTCGTTCGCGAGGGCGATGTTCGACGTGATGCAACATTTAATGATTATGAAAACTTTTGTAAACTAGCTCAGTCCTTTGATGCATTAGATAGTGTCGGTGGAGTTGTCTGTGAACCAAATGATCTTTCCCTTGATTCCCGCCATTTAGATATGGCATATGCCGCGGCGACACTGACCGATAAATTTTTTATGGGTAATGTCGTGACCGCGCAAAATGCAATAGATGTCATTAGGATGGCTGAAATAATTCACGGTGGGCGTGCGGCGATTGTAGAAACTCCAGCACTCATTTCCTTAGTTAACTGCAACTCACCGTTGCGCTGGGATGATCGTATGTTGGATTCGCTCCGCGAATATGTTTTAGCAGGTCAACCAGTTGTTGTGACACCATTCCTTTTAATGGGCGCCATGAGCCCAGTGACAATTCCAGCGACCTTAGCGCAACAAATAGCTGAAGCTCTCACTGGAATTGCACTTGCACAAACCCTTAACCCTGGAGTACCAATCGTTTTTGGTTCATTTCTCTCAAACATTGATATGCAATCGGGTTCGCCTCAATTTGGAACACCAGAATCTGGAATCGGCTTACTCTGTACAGGTCAAATTGCGCGAAGCTTTAATCTGCCATTTCGTGGGGGCGGGGGTTTAAATTCATCACAAACTGTTGATGCGCAATCTGCTTATCAAACAATGATGACAATGATGCCAACATTTCTCTCTGGCACCAACTGGGTAATGCACACTGCCGGCTGGCTAGAGGGCGGACTCGTTTCCTGCTATGAAAAGTTTGTTTTGGATATTGAGATTCTTCAATCATTAATGACCGAGTTCACACCATTAGAGTTCAATGTTGAATCCCTGGCCTTTGATGCACATCTTGAAGTCGGACATGGAGGTCATTTCTTAGGCGCGGCTCACACTATGGAGCGCTTCCGCAACTGTTTTTACCGCCCTTTTTTAACTAATAGCGATAATTATGAGCGTTGGACCCGACTTGGTGCACGGGATACCAAGGCGCGAGCAGCCGAAATTTATAAAAAGAAGTTAGAAGATTTCATTGCTCCCGATATGGATCCACGAATGCGACAAGAGTTAGATGAGTTTGTCGCCATGCGCAAGAGTCAGCTAGATTAAATCGGTTATGTCCGCAACGCTTTTTATCGATGGTACATGGAGAGCGGCATCAGATGGCGGTGCCCATGATGTTCATAGCCCGCATGATCAAAGTGTTGTAGCAACAGTTTCACAGGCGACGCAAGCAGATGTGTTGGATGCTATTTCAGCCGCGCGTCACTCATTTGATTCCGGAGTATTTACTTCCTGGAGCTTTAAGGAACGAAGCGACTTAGTTTCAAAAATTGCTGATTTATTAGAGCGGGATACTGATTTAATTGCCCGTAAAGAAAGTGATGACACAGGCAAACGTTTTATCGAAGCTCAATATGACATTGCCGATGTCATCTTAACCTTTAGGCACTTCGCCGACCTCGGGGCTAAAGAACACGAGAGATCTGTCGATGTAGGCCTTGCTCATGTATCAAGTCGAATTGTGCGTGAACCTTTGGGAGTGGCATCACTTATTGGCCCTTGGAACTACCCTCTGTTACAAATCGCGTGGAAAGTGGCACCTGCCCTAGTAGCTGGGTGTTCTTTTATTGTTAAACCCAGTGAGTTAACACCTCAGAGCGCCATTGCCTTGATGAAGATTATTGATGAGGCAGGTGTTCCAAAAGGAGTGGCTAATTTAATTTTAGGTCCGGGCTCGATCGTCGGTACCTCTTTAATAAGCGACGCGCGCGTTGACTTAGTCTCCTTTACTGGTGGATTAACAACTGGGCAAACAATTATGAAGGCTGCGGCAACAAATATTAAAAAATTAGCCCTCGAGCTTGGCGGTAAAAATCCACATATTATCTTTGCCGATGCCGATATTGATGCGGCAATTGATAATGCTGTAACTGCAGCTTTTTTGCATTCAGGCCAGGTCTGTTCGGCAGGAACACGATTAATTGTCGAGCGTTCGATTCATGATCGCGTCGTTGCCGAGATCGTGCGCCGTGCCGACAATATTTGCCTCGGCGGCCCAGATGACCCCTTAGCCGAAGCCGGTCCGCTCATTAGTAAGGCACATTTAATGAATGTGGCCTTATACGTTGAAAAAGGCGTCGCTGAAGGCGCTACATTATTAGTTGGTGGGAAAAGAAGTGATAAGCCCGAGCATGTTGATGGCTGGTATTACTTGCCGACCGTCTTTGATAACTGCAATACGGGAATGTTCTGTGTTCAGGAAGAGTCTTTTGGTCCCGTTATGACCGTAGAGATTTTTGATACCGAGGCACAGGCTATTGCAATTGGTAATGACACAGTATTTGGTTTATCGGGTGGAGTATGGACAGGGGACAGCGAAAAAGCCGCTCGCGTTGCAGCTGCACTTCGCCATGGAACAATTTGGGTCAATGATTTTGGTCCTTATCGACCTGCAGCTGAATGGGGTGGATATAAGCAGTCTGGAATTGGCCGCGAATTAGGCGAACACGGCTTAGGTGAGTACCTTGAAATCAAACACATTTGGACCAACAATGCTCCTAGTCGATCTGGGTGGTTTCGGGATAACAAGTAAGGGGCTGCTAGATGAGTATTGAAGAGCCAATGATTTCGGTTAAAAACCTCTGGAAAGTCTTTGGCGCAAATGCGCAGCAAGTCATCGGAAGTCCACTGGCACAATTAACTCGCTCAGAACTGCGCGCTCAAACTGGAAACACCATCGCCGTTTGTGATGTTTCGTTTGATGTTGCACCAGGTGAAGTCTTTGTGGTGATGGGTCTATCGGGGTCAGGTAAATCAACGCTCGTGCGATGCATGACGCGTTTAATCGAACCAACGGCCGGATCGCTGACTTTTGAAGGTGAAGATATTTTGCAGGTAGATAGTGCACGCCTTCGTGAACTGAGAAAAACTCGCTTCTCAATGGTCTTTCAACATTTTGGTCTGTTGCCACACCGTAAAGTAATTGACAACATTGCCTACTCCCTTGAAATTAATGGCATTAAAAAAACCGAGCGGCATGCTAGAGCCAATGAGGTTATTGAACTTGTTGGTCTACATGGATATGCCAATGCCTATCCAGAACAGCTCTCTGGCGGAATGCAACAGCGCGTTGGCTTAGCCCGAGCTCTGGCTGTGGATCCACAAGTTTTGTTTTTAGACGAACCCTTTAGTGCCCTTGATCCGCTCATTCGCCGAGATATGCAGCAAGAGGTCATTCGACTTCACCGCGAGCTCGGAAAAACTATGGTTTTTATTACCCATGATTTGTCGGAAGCGGTCAAAGTCGGCGACCGTATCGCGATAATGCGAGATGGAGCCGTTGTTCAGATCGGAACCCCCGAAGAGTTAGTCGCCAATCCAATAGATGATTATGTAGCTAACTTCGTGCGCGATATTGCGAAATCACATGTTTTAACCTTGAAATATTTAGCTCGCCCAGTTGAAGCCGATGAAGCAGTTGACGGTCCCGAACTTCCAGCAAACATGATTATTCGCGACGCGGCGCAGGTAATTTTGCAGACACATAAGCCGGTGCGGGTGAGTGATAATGGCAAACCTCTCGGTGTTGTTTCTAGCGAGGATGTATTGCGGTTAATTTCCGGGGTTGCATAAGTGCTCCATATTAAAAAATCTCAACTGCTTATTGTTGGTGCATTCATATGGATAATTCTTTCTCGGCTCCTACAGGGCCATCAAACTCTTGAACTTCCCACTGCAGATAATACCTCTCTCACAAATGCAGTTGGCGATGCGGCGGGATCGATCCGAGGAAATCGAACTAAGAGCACCGCTTTTATTTATTTCTTTAATCCAATTAGAGTTTTTATTAATGGTTTTGTTGAGATTATTCGAACTCTGATCTCAGTACCCCGTGGGAATGCTGTCATACCAATTATCGGATGGTTTGGGGTAAGTGCAATTGTTGCCTTTGTAGTCTTTGCAACGAGCCGATTACGAACGGCGCTACTTGTCACTTCCCTACTCCTAGCGTGTGGTGCACTTGGCATGTGGCAGTTCACGATGGATACATTTGCGATGACCTTAGCAGCCGTCTTTCTCTCACTTGCTATCGGAATTCCACTAGGAGTTTGGGCTGGACTCTCAGATCGAACGCTTAAAATTCTGACACCATTTCTGGATTTAGCCCAAATTCTTCCCACGCTAGTTTATTTAGCCCCGCTTGCTCTGTTTTTCTTAATTGGAGTTGCCTCAGCAACAATCGCAACAATGGTCTACAGCATTCCAATCGCGATTCGTATAACTGCCCATGCAATTAGAACCATTAATCAGTCACCGGTAGAAGCGTCGGTATCTATGGGCTCCACTAAGCTCCAAACTCTTTTTAAAGTCCAAATTCCGATGGCTAAGCAGATGATAGTTCTTGGCATTAATCAAACTGTCATGGCAGCCCTTTCATTCGTAGTTATTGCCGCACTTATCGGAGCTCCTGGCCTGGGAAAACCAGTAGTTGATGCCCTCATTATTAGAAACGTTGGGCAGGGCTTTGTCGCAGGCTTTGCCGTAGTTTTTGTGGCAATTTTACTCGATCGCAGCACGAGTGCGGCAGCTAAGGCAAGGGGAGGATTCATTCCGCCAACGGTTCAAGAGATTAAACGTCACCGACTAATAATCGCAATCTCTGGTCTTGTGACATTTGTTGCAGTAATTCTCTCGCGTACTGTTCTCAGTCTGGCGGTTTGGCCAAACTCACTTATTTTTTCTAAGCAAGTTGCAAATTTAGCAAACACCGCAACTACGTGGACAACCACGAACCTTTACATTTTCACTGTAGGTTTCAAAGATTTTATTTCTAACTGGGTATTAAATCCTCTGGAAACCCTACTCGCCAACTCACCGTGGTATCTCTCATTATCTGCTGTGGTCCTGCTAGCTTTGGTCATTAGTGGCCCGCGCATTGCTATACTTGCGCTTTCTTTACTCTTACTCATTGTCTTTTCAGGACTATGGCATGAGGCGATGATTACATTGACACAGACTATTGTTGCCACGTTATTAACGATGATTGTTGGAATCTTGCTCGGAATCTGGATTGGTCGAAGTTCTAAAGCTGAACGCTTCTTGCGCCCTTTCCTAGATGCTGGTCAAACCCTTCCAGCCTTTGTTTATTTAATTCCAATGTTGGGACTTTTTGGACCAACTCGTTTCACAGCGATTGCAACCGGCATTGTTTATGCGATTCCAGTCGTTGTAAAAATAGTGGGTGAGGGAATTCGCGCAGTTCCGGCATCAATAATTGAAGCTGCAACTGCGGCAGGTTCAACGGTTCGCCAAATAATTAAAAAAGTTCAACTGCCTGCGGCAAAGAAATCTATATTATTAGCGGCAAATCAAGGAATGATATTCGTGCTTGCAGTCATCGTCATTGGTGGTTTCGTAGGCTCTGGCGGTCTGGGTTATATAGTCATTCTTGGTGGCTCAAAGCCCGAGCTTGAAGGCAAAGGCTTTGTTGCCGGCGTTGTAATCTTGCTCTTAGGAGTAACTATCGACCGTATCGCTCAAGCTAGCGCGAAACTCGCCTAAAAGTTGATAGAAACAGCTCACGTAATCCCTATCGAAAAACCGCTTTCTCTAATACCATCGCCATGGATGCAAAAAACCTTTAGAAGGAGACAAATGAAATTCGGTCTACGACGTCACACGACGACGGTAACGCTCATTATTGCGGGAGCATTGGTTCTTGCGGGATGTAGCTCAAGTGTCAATAATGCAAGTTCTAACAAAGCAGATTGTGGCTCATGGGGCTTGGCAATGCATGCGTGGAATGGTTACACCGCATCTGCCCAAGTAGTTGCAGAAGTTGCCAAAGCAAATGGTTGTAAAATTAATCAAACAACGCTGACAGAGGGCAGCGTTACTTATGATGCAATGGAGGCCGGCACCGTCGATGTCATCATTGAAGATTGGGGCGGCGGCCGTTGGAAGAAATGGGTTGATCGCGGAGCAATTAAAGAGGCTGGACCAAATGGAAACATCGGTCTCATTGGAATGTATGTTGCACCATGGATGGTGGCAAAATATCCAGATATTTTGGATTCAGCCAATTTAAACAAGTATGCAAGCCTCTTTAAAACTGCAGATTCAGGCGGCAAGGGCGCTTGGTATGAAGGACCTCCGGGTTATACAACGATTGGCGAGAAGATGATTACCGCCAATAAGCTTAAATTTAAAGCAATTGCTACGGGCTCGGAAGCTGCTCTAGTTGATGTTCTCACAAAGGCTGAATCAAATAAAACTCCAGCTCTTGCTTATTTCTACGAACCTCACACGCTCTTTGTCAAAATCGCAGGATTAGATAAATCACGTGTGAAGTTTCCCGCAAATGATTGGAGCGATGCTGCGAAGGCAAGTGGATTAACTGACTATCCTCAAACTGTCTTGGTTAAGTTAATGACCAAAAAGTTGATGGACTCAAAGTCAATTTTTTCAACTATCGTGATGAACTTTAAGTGGACAAACGCCGATCAAAACGCAGTCGCTGCCGATATTGAAGGTGGCATGGAGCCATCAGCTGCGGCTAAAAAATGGATTGATGCTAATCCAGACAAAGTAAAGGCATGGCTTGGCAAGTAATTCATATATGTAAGTGAGCGCGCCCTTACTTAGTGAGAAATCATTAAGTAAGGGCGCGTTTTTATTAGTAGACTAAAACCTATGAAGCGGGAGTATGACTTTATTATTGTCGGCGGTGGCTCTGCTGGAAGCGCGCTAGCAAATCGATTAAGTGAAGATCCAAAAAATAAAGTGTTGGTGTTAGAAGCTGGGCGCCGCGACTATAAGTGGGATGTTTTTATTCACATGCCCGCCGCCCTTGCCTTTCCAATTGGAAATAAATTCTACGACTGGATGTATGAATCATTACCCGAACCTTTTATGAACAATCGCAAGATTTATCATGCCCGCGGTAAAGTTTTAGGTGGATCCTCATCTATAAATGGCCAGATTTGGCAACGGGGAAATCCTATGGATTTCCAGCGTTGGTCAAAAGACGAGGGAATGAGCAGTTGGGATTATGCGCACTGCCTGCCCTATTTTAAAAAAATGGAGAATGCTTTAGCCGATAAGAACAGTGATTTTCGTGGTCATAGCGGCCCACTCAAATTAGAGCGCGGTCCAGTTAAGGGGCCTTTATTTGCCGCATTTTTTAAGGCTACTGAGCAGGCTGGCTATCCTCGGACCGAAGATGTTAACGGTTATCGACAGGAAGGCTTTGCCGCCTTTGATAGAAATCTCTATCGCGGACGTCGGTTAAGTGCTGCGCGAGCGTATCTGTATCCCGTCATAAAGCGTTCAAATTTAACTATTAAGACCCGCGCTCATGTAACTAAAATTCTATTTGAAGGAAAAACCGCGACCGGCGTAGAAGTTGTGATAAAAGGCAAAGAAACGAAATTTACTGCGCGCGAAGTTGTTTTGTGCGGGGGAGCAATTAACACACCTCAAATTCTGCAGTTATCTGGAATCGGTAATGAGAAGGATTTGATACCTCTAGGTATTTCAATGGTGCATAACTTACCTGGCGTTGGTGCAAACTTACAAGATCATTTAGAAGCATATGTTCAATACAAATGTAAATTGCCTGTGACTCAACAACCAATTATGCAGTTCTGGCGCAGACCTTTTATCGGTGCGGCGTGGTTATTTTTTCGTAAAGGCCCGGGCGCAACTAATCAATTTGAGGCTGGCGGTTTTACGCGCAGTAATGACGATGTCGCTTATCCCAATTTAATGTTTCACTTCTTGCCACTTGCAGTTCGATATGACGGCTCGGGAGATACTCGAGGACATGGGTATCAAGTTCACGTGGGTCCGATGTATTCGGATTCTCGAGGCTGGCTAAAGATTAAAAGCGCTAATCCTTTTGATAAACCTGCGATGCAGTTTAATTACTTATCAACGCAGCAAGATCGCCGTGAATGGATCGAAGCCATCAAAGTTGCAAGAACTATTTTGACGCAGCCGGCAATGGATGACTTCAATGCCGGAGAAACCTCACCCGGACCTGCGGTATCAACTGATGCAGAGATTCTTGATTGGGTCCGCAAAGACGCCGAAACTGCCCTGCATCCATCATGTACTGCCAAGATGGGATTGGATGAGATGTCAGTAGTAGATCCAACAACGATGAAAGTTCATGGAGTATCTGGGCTTCGTATCGCTGATGCCTCGGTATTTCCCTACGTTACTAATGGCAATATCTATGCGCCGGTAATGATGGTCGCTGAAAAAGCCGCTGATTTAATTTTGGGCAAGCCACCACTTCCCGCTGAAAAAATAGAGTTTTACGTCCATGGTAAGTGATGAGTTAGCCCCTTCATCTATTGCCAAGGCCAAAGTCCAAAGAAGTGATTCAGCTACGCCCTCTTTAGATTCAGTTGTCGTTGAAGAACCCCTCGAGATTCGGATTAAACGTGGGGGAGTTGAGTCGCAATTAGGTATCACAATGCGCACTCCAGGAGCCGATTTAGAGTTAGCGGCGGGTTTCTTATGGGGTGAAGGTTTTTTAAAAAGCCCCGACGAATTGATAAGCGTAAAAATCTGTGCAGATAAAACTTTAACGCTTCGCCAACGCGCAAATGTTGTTATCGCCGAAGTCTCAATGAGTTCGCAAGAGTCGATTCGGATTTTGGAGCGTCGTTTCACAATCACTTCAGCATGTGGCGTGTGCGGTTCTACACATGTAAGTGACTTGCACAAACGCGGTGTAACTAAAGTTTCAAATACGACGCATAGAATTCAAGAGTTAGCAGATATGGCATCGCTACTTAAAGGACGTCAGCGAATCTTTGATAAGACGGGAGGCTTGCATGCAGCATTACTGATTAACCCACATGGAGAGCCAGTATGGATCCGTGAAGATGTCGGTCGGCACAATGCAGTCGATAAAGTTATCGGCGCGGCATTAATGGATGGAAAAATTCCACTTGCCGATTGGACGCTCGTTGTATCGGGACGCATTGGTTATGAGCTAGTGCAAAAATCTATCTGTGCCGGAATTTCTGCGATTGTGGGCGTAAGTGCGCCTACTTCATTAGCCATTGATTTAGCTGCCGAATTTTCTCTGACTCTCCTGGCATTTGCTCGGGGTGGCATCGCCAAGCAATACTTACCCAGCGAGCAATGATGTTTCGAGCGTATATAAAAGCTTCGCACTTTGGGCCGACGCTGTTAATTACGGCCATCTCATTTGCCTTGGCGACAAGGCTATGGTGGTCAGGTCCGGCATTTGTCATTGCTATTACGGTCTTCTTAGGTCAGCTATTAATTGGTTGGAGCAATGATCTCTACGATTACGACGATGATGTAAAGCACAACCGGGTTAATAAACCTTTAGTTGCGGGCACAATAACCGTACTGCAGCTTCGCAGAGCAGTTTTTATTCTTTTGCCAATCGCCATACTGTCTAACTTAATTGGTCCACTTGGCCTCAAAGGTGGCTCAGTTTACTTACTCGGAGTTAGTTGCGGAATCGCTTACAATTTTTATTTTAAATTCTCTAAGCTCTCACCACTTCCTTATGCCATCGCCTGTGCAGCGCTACCAGCAAGTATTTTCTTGGCAGTCGGTCGTACGCCGCCGATTTGGGTTTTAGCCGTTGGATCAATGTTGGGAGTTGCCTTCCACTTTGCCAATGTTTTGAAAGATTTAAATCAGGATGTAGAAAGCGCCATCGGCGGCCTGCCGCAACGTTTTGGTAAAAGACTTTCTATTCTCATAATCGCCATGCTGATTGTTGCAGCCAGTGCGCTTTTTTTCAGAAGTCCATATACTCAAGATTTATCATCAACAAGTTTTCCCACGGCGTATCGGTAGACTCAAAACATTATGGGCGCCACGACCGGGTTAATAAAGAGAGTAATTTCCCTGTTTACACATCGCCGAACTTGGGTAAGGCAGATCGCGATCGCAGGCTTAGCAGGTGCCTTGGCTTGGGAGCTCGGGGATGTATTGATTAGTAATGGGGGATTGGTCGCTGCAATTGTCTGCACCTTGTCGATCCGAATTTCTTTACATAAATCGCTGCGGGAGGGCCTTGGCCAAATCATCGGTACTGCAATTGGGGCAACTGTTGCATTGACCGCAGTTTCCCTCTTTAACTTTGGATTCATTTCCGTAGGAATCACGATTATCATGTGCGCCGTGGTCGCACGTGCACTTCATTTAGGTGAAGTGGCATCTGTAAATGTTCCTGTTACCGCTTTGATTGTCATTGGCCCAGGGCTCTCTGAAAGTACGGCAGTACATCGATTAAGTTCAACTTTGTTGGGTGCTGGAATTGCCATCTTTTTCTCATATTTTTCCCACCCAATGACGCCGATAGAGCGATCAATTGACCAGATTGCTTCGATTAGTTTGAAGGCAGCGGCACTTTTAGCGACTATGTCTGAAGGTGTTGCATCGGGCTATCAACAAAAAGATGCCGGAAACTGGTTGGCTAAAGCAAGGTTATTAATCGAAGAGATTCCTGCAGTACGTGCGCAGTCTGTTGAAGCGCGCGGTCATGCGCGCTGGTTTCCCACGGCTAGAAAGGACGATGCTGAAGAAGTTTACATTCGTGGAATTGCACTTGAACACACAGTTGTTCAGATACGCACAATTGCACGCACACTTTTTGATTCAGCAGTGAGCAGCGGAATCGCTGATTCAACTCAGAAAGCAATTGCCGTTGCGCTATCGGCTGCAAGTTATGCCATTACTTCAAAATTTGAAATCGAGAATACAAATGCTGATGAGCCTCATCAAAGTGCGACCACCGATGCGCGAGAAGCCAGTTCGGCACTCGCCGAATCTTTAATCGGCGAAGCCAAAGATGCCGACCAAGAACAGATAGTTCGTGGATTATCACTGGTTTCGAATATTGATCGTATTGCCGACTCACTAGATTTAAATTCACCGGCATTACACGATGTTGTTACACCTGATGACCCAGCATCGGATCGAGTTATACGCATCTCGATTCGTAGCCAGTTCTCACAAATATTCTCGTCAATCTCAGCGCGAGCCCGCGCAAGCTTTAAAAAATAGTGGCGGTAACAAGGGCTAACCCTCAGAACCCTCAAAAAGTGACCCAGTAGATGGCATAAATATGATGGTTTTAAGGGCTCACAGTGGCAAGATGCTACATATGAGCAAACCAACTGTCGCAGTTAAATCCGTGATTATCAGATTTGCCGGAGACAGCGGCGATGGAATGCAACTCACCGGCGATCGCTTCACAATGGATACTGCCAGTTTAGGAAATGATATTTCAACCTTGCCTAACTTTCCCGCCGAAATCCGGGCACCTCAAGGAACTCTGCCCGGAGTTTCATCTTTTCAACTTCACTTTGCCGATCACCATGTTCGTACCGCTGGAGATGCACCTGATGTTTTAGTTGCCATGAATCCGGCGGCGCTGAAAGCAAATATTAAAGATATTCCACGTGGTGCAACAATTATTGTGGACAAAGATGAGTTCACCACTCGTAATTTAATTAAGGTTGGTTATGAAACAAATCCACTTGATGATGGGACGTTAAGTAGTTACAAGATTCATCCTGTCGCACTTACATCTATGACAGTCGCCGCGCTTGCTGCTCTGCCTTTAACGCGCAAAGAGGCCGAACGCGCAAAGAATATGTTCGCACTTGGCCTTTTATCATGGATGTACCACCGTCCAACGGCTGCAACCGAGGCTTTTCTTAAAGCAAAGTTTGCAAAAGCGCCCGACATTCTTGAGGCAAATTTAATCGCTTATCGCACCGGTTGGAACTATGGCGAAACGAGCGAGGATTTTGCAACCTCCTATGAAGTAGCACCTGCACATATGGCCCCAGGAAAGTATAGAAATATTGGCGGAAACATCGCGCTTTCTTATGGTCTAATCGCAGCGGCTAAAGCTACGGGGTTAAAGCTATTTTTGGGTTCGTATCCGATTACACCTGCATCAGATATTTTGCATGAGCTCTCTAAGCATAAAAAATTCGGTGTAATAACTTTCCAAGCAGAAGATGAAATCGCCGCAGTTGGCTCCGCTCTTGGCGCTTCATATGGCGGGGCACTTGGAGTAACTACAACTTCGGGACCGGGTATTGCGTTAAAGAGCGAAATGATTGGGCTCGGCGTTATGTTAGAGCTACCGCTAATTATTATCGATGTTCAACGCGGTGGCCCGTCAACTGGCCTGCCTACAAAGACCGAGCAGGCCGATTTATTGCAGGTTATGTTTGGGCGCAACGGTGAATCCCCGGCGGCAGTGATTGCAGCTTCCACTCCAAGTGATTGCTACACAATGGCTATCGAAGCCGTACGCATTGCCACAACGTACCGCGTGCCAGTCTTTTTATTATCTGATGGCTATATCGCTAATGGCTCCGAACCCTGGAAAATTCCAGATGTCGGCGATTTACCAGATTTATCGGTTGAGTTTGCCCAAACTCAGGAAGATTTCCTGCCGTATGTGCGCAATCCCGAAACTCTGGCACGTCCGTGGGCAATTCCGGGGACAAAGGGTATTGAGCACCGAATTGGCGGAATTGAAAAGCAAGATAAGACGGGTGAGATTAATTACGAACCCGCAAATCACGATTTTATGGTGCGCACGCGAGCGGCCAAGATCGATGGAATTGCAGTTCCTGATATCGAGGTAGATGATGTTTACGGTAATGCGAAAGTGCTATTCCTTGGTTGGGGCTCAACATACGGTCCCATTGCATCGGCCGTTGAAGAACTGCGTAACAATGGTGAAAAGATTGCCCAAGCTCACCTTAAATACATTAATCCTTTCCCTAAGAATTTAGGGGAGGTCTTAGCAAAGTATGAAACTGTTATTACTCCTGAGATGAACTTAGGCCAACTGGCAATGCTGCTGCGCTCAAAGTATTTAAAGGATATTGTGAGTTACAACATGGTGCGCGGTTTACCATTTACAACTGCCGAACTTGTCGAAGCTGCGATGGGAGTACTCCACAATGACTGATATCACTTTGACCAAGAAGGACTTCACTTCCGATCAAGAAGTC
>JANLPM010000289.1:0-3458 GCA_031367265.1 Actinomycetes bacterium | reverse complement strand
AACCATCGCCCTGGCCATGTTAATGACGTGGAAATGTGCCTTAACTAACCTGCCTTTTGGTGGGGCTAAAGGTGGAATCGCAGTCGATGCATCGACCCTGTCGGACCGAGAAAATGAACGGTTAACGCGCAGATATACATCAGAGATATTGCCAATTATCGGACCGGAGCGAGATATTCCAGCACCCGATGTTGGTACCGATGAGCGCAATATGGCTTGGATGATGGATACATACTCCGTCAACGCCGGTTTTTCGGTACCTGGAGTTGTTACTGGTAAACCAATTGTTCTGGGTGGTTCGCTGGGTCGTAACTCTGCTACTGGCGACGGTGTTGCAATCTCAACTCGCGAGGCGTTGCGCATGCGCGGTATCAACCCAGTCGGTGCAACAGTAGCGATACAAGGATTTGGAAAAGTAGGATACTGGGCCGCAGTTGCACTAGAGAATATGGGGCTCAAAATTGTGGCGGTCAGCGACGTTAACGGAGCCGTTATTGGTTTTAAAAATGTAGCGCAACTGTGGTCTCATTTCTTAGCGCACAAAAATTTGGATGCGCCAGGTACAGATCGCTTGAGTAATCTTGAACTACTCCATTTGGATGTAGATGTACTTATCCCAGCAGCACTTTCTGATTCAATAACTGGACAGAGTGCAATTGGGATTAAAGCCAAAATTGTGGTTGAAGGCGCAAATGCTCCAACTTCACCTGAAGGCGACGCGATTTTAAATGAGAAAGGAATACTAGTTGTTCCCGATATTTTAGCTAACTCGGGCGGTGTCATTGTCTCTTACTTTGAATGGGTTCAAGATAAACAAAACTATGCGTGGGACGCCGATGAAGTAAGAATCAACCTGAACCGTATTTTAATGAAGGCTTTTAACGAAGTTGAAGAGATGGCTACCAGTCGAAAGGCTACCTGGCGCGAAGCGGCCCATATGTTAGGTGTTGCCAGAGTTGCTGAAGCACACAAACTACGTGGTCTCTATCCATAAGAAGTTACAAATATAAAAGTAGGCGCAAGAGATTAATCTCACGCCTACTTTAATACTTTGAAATTAATTCTTTAAGCAACTGCCTTCTTAAGCTTTGTTCCGGCGCTGACTTTGACACCAGTGCGGGCAGGAATCTGCAAAACCGCGCCAGTTTGCGGATTACGGCCCGAGCGAGCAGCACGGGCAACGGCCTCGATGGAGATAAAGCCTGGAATAACCAGCTTTTCCTTGGCCTGAAGCATGGAGATAGCAAGGGCTTCTAGCGCCTCTAACATCGAGGCGACTGCGTTTTCGCTCTGCTTAGAATCGGACGCTAATTTTGCAATGATCTCTTTTTTATTCATGGGTGGTTTTCTCCATTACTGGGTTGACGTTAATAGGGTCAATCCTGCCAGCAAAGGCGACCTAATCAGGCAAAACCGCGCGAGTCGCAGCGAAAATTTGCCAATTTAAACCGAATTAAGCCTGCAGCTAGGAGCAAACACTCAATTGAGCCTGTCCTTTTGTGAAGTCAGCGAGCCAGTCAATGATTGCTTTCTCGTTAAACTTTACAAATGATGAAGCGATGGACGCAGACAGTGATCCGCGCCCGCTTCGCCGTTCTTCTCGGTTGGATTCTAATTACAGCAGCTGGCGCATTTGCTGGTGCGCATTTTGGTGGGCACCTGACAACATCCCTTGAAACCCCAGGCAGCCAATCTGCCCAAGCCGACGCACTGCTCGGTGCGCACTTTGGTGAAAATACGCAGGGTACTTTCACAGTTTTATACACATTTAAAGCATCTACCCCCACTCAAATCGAGGGATATAAGTTAGCGATCGTCCAAGCCGCGCACGTAATTCCAGGATCTGAGATCGCTCAGCAAAAAACGGTGGGCGGAACGCTCTTTGCCAGCATCACCACTTCCCTTTCACTACGTAAGGCCGCGGCATATACCGATGCACTTCGTGGCGCCCTATTAAATGTTGGTTTAAACGGTGCCCAGGTGACGGGACCACCGGCGATCAATCGAGATGTCTCACCAGTTTTGGCACATGATTTAAGTAAGGGTCAGTTAGTAGCGATCACGATGGCCTTACTTCTCCTAATTTTAATACTTGGTATCTCACTCGCTGTATTGATCCCCGTAATTTTTGCCACCGCTTCGGTTTCACTCGCCTTACTTCTTGTCTATGTGCTGTCCCAAAAAATGGTTATGGTCTTATACATTCCAAATATCGTTGAACTTATCGGCTTGGGACTTGCTATTGATTATTCACTCCTTATGGTTCATCGGTTTCGCCGCCAAATACGTGAGAACCCCGACAGTGAAACCGACATTGCTCTGTTTTCAATGATGGCCACTGCAGGCCGAACGGTAGTTATTTCAGGCTCCATAGTTTCGATTGCCTTGTCAACGTTATTACTTGTTCCCGTTCCCTTTGTTCGTTCGCTAGGTGCCGCAGGATTGATTGTTCCAATGGCAGCCGTATTGGCTGCCGTAACGCTGATTCCGGCCATTCTTTCAATTCTAGGCAAAAACACCGTAACTACTTTTGGATTTCGCGGAATTATTGGTCGTACCGATGTCATGAATGGCACTTGGGCAAAAATAGCAGGCTTTGTAATAGCAAAACCTAAATCGGTTTTCATAACTTCACTTTTAACTTTGGCAATTATGGCTTCTTTTATTTTTGCACTTGCAATTACTCCGAGCTCGTTAACTGCAATTCCAGTCAATCTTGAGTCATCACAAGCAATGACAAAGGTGGTGGACCGTGCAGGACCTGGAGTTATCACACCACATGAATTAGTAATTGATCTCGGCGCAGAAAATTTGGCCAATACTCCAGCTGCAAATTCGGCGCGCCTTGTTTTAGCGAAACGTTTATTGAAAAACTCTGAAATCTTTATTGTCGCAACCGAGGATAAATCTCCGTTTATCGATGCAACCGGGCGATATCTGCGCCTCTTTGTAATCGGCAGACACGGGTTGGGCATGCCTCAAAGTAATCAATTAGTGGAATCTTTGCGCTCGATAGATCTAAAGCGATCAGGCTTTAGTGCAACTGCCAAGCTTTACCTAAGTGGTGCTCCCGCTCAAGGCGTGGATCTCATCAGGGCAATTCTTAACTCTCTACCTTGGATAATTCTGCTAGCGTTTTTTTTCACCTACATATTCTTGGCTCGAGCATTTCGCTCTGTCATCCTGCCAATAAAAGCGATTCTCCTAGATCTAATCTCGCTCGCCGTCGCCTTTTCGGCCTTAGTTGCCGTCTTTCATTTTGGTTTTGCATCATCTTTTCTACACACCTATCGCCTGGATCAAATTGAAGCCTGGGTGCTTATCTTTCTCGGTGCAATTCTCTTTGGGCTATCCATGGATTATGAAATCTTTCTCGTATCTAGAATGCGGGAGGCACGAGATCGAGGCGCAAGCAATAGCAAGTCAATCATTGAAGGTATTGCACATACGGGCGGAGT
>JANLPM010000269.1:0-2252 GCA_031367265.1 Actinomycetes bacterium | reverse complement strand
ACAACGGAGATCCCTTTAATGGCTTCAATCTTGCCGTAGTGCACGTGTAGATCTTTAATTTCAAGACGCATCTGCAGGCACTCCTAAATAAGCCTCAATCACCTTTGGATCATTTTGGACCTTGCCTGGTAAGTCATCGGCAATTTTGATACCAAAATCTAGAACGGCCACGCGATCTGAAATACCCATAATCAAAGACATATCATGCTCGATTAAAAGAACGGTATATCCAGCATCGCGAATCTTTTTAATCAACGTTGCAAGTTCAACATTCTCCGCTGGATTAAAACCAGCTGCCGGCTCATCCAGGAGAAGTAAACGCGGGCTGGTGCCCATAGCTCGCGCAATCTCCAGCCGCCGCTGATCTCCATAAGGCAGATTCTTACCCAATTGATCTGCGCGGTGTCCAATTCCCATGAAATCAAGGAGCTCCTGTGCCCGAATGTGATCTCTTTTCTCCTCACGTCGTGAACGTGGTAAACCTAAAAGTGCACCAGGTAGGCCGGATTGTTTGTGTACATCAGTTGCGGTAATAACATTTTCCAATGCCGTCATTTCGCCCCACAAACGAACATTTTGGAATGTACGAGCCATGCCGATTTTTGTAATGTGGTGACGTTTCATACCCAGAATATTCTTACCCTCGAAAATAATCTCACCAGCAGTGGCTTGATAAACCCCAGTAATGACATTAAAGACAGTTGTTTTACCCGCACCATTTGGACCAATAAGCGCGCAGATTTCACCCTTATTGACATTTAGATTTACCGTATCCAAGGCGGTGACTCCGCCAAAACGCATAGTGAGGTTTTTGAGTTCGAGAATCTTTTCACTCATTTACTTAACCTCCTTATGCTTTATTTTTTCGCGTTTTTTGCGAGGCAACAGACCATCAGGTCGAACATTCATTATCACGAGCAAAACCAATCCAAAGACTAATTGTCTTGAATTACTGATAAATCTAATTCGCTCTGGCAGATAAGCCAAAATCGAAGCGCCGAGAATAACTCCCCACATGTTTCCCATTCCACCGAAAACTACACACGCGAGAATGAGAACTGAGACGTTGAAAGTAAACATATCCGGTGCGATAAACATAACTTTCGATGCATAGATCACACCGGCGCCACCGCCGATCGCTGCACCAATGCTAAATGACCACAATTTATAGACAAGAAGATTCACGCCCATAAGCGCGGCGACGTCCTCGTCTTGGCGAATCGCTTCCCAGGCACGCCCGGGTCGTCGAATGGTAAAACGTCGCACCATCCAAATTACCAGAAGAATCATTGTGAGAATGATCCAGAAATAGCCTGCGTGGTCATTGAGTTCGAATTTTTGGCCAAAGATAGGTGGAGGATTTGGAATACCTACGACACCATTGGGGCCACCTGTCTGCGTTAAGTTCAATGCGATGATACGCACGATTTCGCCAAAGCCTAAAGTAACAATCGCCAAATAATCCCCACGCAAACGCAGGGCAGGAAGACCAAGAATTAGCCCCGCCAACATTGCAAAACCAATTCCAAAGGGCAGAATCTCCCATGTATTCATGTGCGTTGTCGTGCCTAAAATGCCCATCGTGTAAGCACCGATTGCGAAAAATGCTAAATATCCCAAGTCAAGAAGTCCCGACTTTCCAACGACAATATTGAGACCAAGGGCCATTAATACAAACAACGCTATTGGATAAACCAACACGGCTAGGTAGGACGTAATGGGTGTATTCAAAAAGCTCGTGAGAGGGAACGTACCTGCGTACGGTAATAACGCTAAAGCTGCGATGAGAATCAAAACAAAAGTGACACGCTTGGTTCTATTCCAGTTTTCCCAGATAGAAGCGCCTTTATCGCGAATGTTAAACATCATGTTCTCGTTTGCTGGACAGCTTCACCGAAGATGCCACTTGGTTTGATGAGAAGTACTAGGACCAATACAAGAAAGACGGTTACAGATTTCCACTGAGATCCAAGAATTGCAGATGAGAATTGCTCTAAGACTCCCAAGAAAATTCCACCGTAAAAAGCACCACGTAAGTTTCCGATGCCACCTAAAACTGCCGCAGTAAAGGCGGCCAGACCTAAATTAAATCCAACGTTAAATTGAGTCGTTTCATATACGGTTGTATAGAAAAACGCTGCGGCACCGGTAGTAAGGCCACCGATAAAGAACGTTAAGGAGATTACTCGATTGAGGTTGATACCCATCAATTTCGAGTTTTCCTCACTCATTGAAACGGCGCGAATTGCCTT
>JANLPM010000199.1:0-2767 GCA_031367265.1 Actinomycetes bacterium | reverse complement strand
GCAATTGGCTCGGGATATCTTATGGCCTTAGTTAATCCAAAGAGGGCTACATAGATAATAAGAATGAAAACAAAAATTTTACGAATAAATTTCAGCACGGCATTAGCCTAACTGCCGATAGGCTTGCCCGCATGGATGCCGAACTGCTCATTTCGCAGTTAGCCGACACTGCACGCATCGCAGCACGTACCTTAAAAGTTGCTACCGCAGAAGAGCGTAGAGCGGCATTGCTTGCAATCGCCGATGCAATCGACGCCCGAAGCGCAGAAATTCTTAGCGCCAATGAAAAGGATATGGCCCGCGGGAGTGCATCAGGAATCAATCCAGCGCTTTTAGATCGCTTATTATTAACGTTTGCCCGCGTGGCCGGCATTGCCGACGGTGCGCGCCAAGTCGCAGCCCTTGCTGATCCTCTCGGTAAAACCTTGCGCGAATCGGTTTTACCAAACGGGATTGCACTCAAGCAGATATCAGTCCCATTTGGAGTAGTCGGAATGGTGTACGAGGCCCGCCCAAATGTCACCGTTGATGCTGCAGTTATCTTATTGATGTCTGGAAACGCCGCGCTTCTTCGCGGCTCTTCTAATGCCACCGAAAGTAATCAAGTTCTAGTCACTGTAATGCGCGATGCTTTAGCAACGACGGCTATTTCACCTGATGTCATTCAATTAGTTCCCTCCGATGTTCGCGATACTGTCACAGCGCTATTACATGCCCGCGGAAAAGTGGATTTAGTTATTCCTCGCGGAAGTGCCTCACTCATCCGGATGGTAGTTGATGAGTCCACGGTGCCAACAATCGAAACTGGTGCCGGAGTCTGCCATGTCTATGTCGATGAGTTTGCCGATCTTTCAAAGGCGCTTCCGATAATTCTTAACTCCAAAATACAACGGCCAAGTGTCTGTAATGCCGCTGAAACTTTATTAGTTCATGAAAACATTGCCGAAAAATTCCTACCCGTTGCGATGAAAGCTCTACATAATGCGGGAGTAATTCTGCACTGCGATGCGAAATCTCTTGCTTTGGCTGGTGGGATTCCAGCAACTATTGCGGCTGAAGAGAATTGGTCGACCGAATACGGAACTTTAGAGATCAACGTCGGAATAGTTGGTTCGGTAGATGCGGCAATTGATCACATCGCTAGATACGGCACACAACACACTGAAGCTATCGTGACTGAAAGTAAAGTCAATGCCGATCGTTTTATTGCACTGAGCGACTGCGCCGCAGTGATGATTAATACCTCGACTCGCTTTACCGATGGTGAACAGATGGGCTTTGGCGCAGAAATTGGGATTTCAAATCAAAAACTGCATGCTCGCGGACCGATGGGGTTGGAAGCGATGACAACGACCACATGGATAGTTACTGGAAATGGCCAGATTCGCAGTTAGCTCGCGAATTAATTAGACTCCACACCTATGAGCAGCCTTTCGCGCGATGATGTCGCACACCTTGCCCGTCTTGCGCGCATTGAAATGAGCGAGGAAGAGTTAGTAAGTCTGTCTAATGAATTTACGGTGATTTTGGATGCCGTAGCCCGGGTTCAAGAAGTTGCAAGCGCCGATGTTGAGCCAACGTCGCACCCATTACCGCTTCGCAATGTTTTTCGCCCCGATGTTGTGGTGGCATCACTTACTCCCAAAGATGCTTTATCAGGTGCCCCAGCGCAGGAGGATTCACGTTTTCGCGTTCCACAGATTCTTGGTGAAGAGGCGTGATTGAATTATCGGCACATGCAATGGCGCAAAAACTTATCAATGGTGAAACTACATCCGTTGAACTCACACAACTTCATTTAGATCGCATCGCCGCAGTTGATAGTGAGGTGCATGCTTTTCTTTTTGTTGATAGCCAAGGCGTACTTGCGCAAGCCGCGGGCGTTGATGCGCAGCGCGCACGCGGGGAAAAACTCTCTCCCTTAGCTGGAGTCCCACTGGCACTTAAAGATGTCATGGTTCAAAAAGGCGTACCGACAACGGCGGGCTCAAAGATTCTGCAAGGGTGGTGCCCACCTTACGACTCAACGGTTGTTACGCATTTAAAAGCTAATGGCATTGTTATTTTAGGTAAAACAAATATGGATGAGTTTGCCATGGGCTCATCAACTGAAAACTCCGCGTATGGCCCAACGCATAACCCATGGGATTTATCACGTATCCCGGGCGGCTCTGGCGGCGGATCATCGGCAGCTCTTGCAGCTTTTGAGGCCCCACTCGCAATCGGTACTGACACTGGCGGATCAATTCGCCAGCCCGCTGCCGTCACTGGCACTGTCGGTGTTAAGCCAACATATGGCGGCGTTTCTCGTTATGGATTGATCGCATTTTCATCCTCCCTTGACCAGGCTGGACCTTGTGCGCGCACTGTTTTAGATGCTGCGCTTTTGCATGAGGCAATTGCCGGTTACGACCCTAAGGATTCAACAAGTATTAACGCACCAGTTCCACAGGTTGTTGCAGCGGCAAAATCTGGCGATGTTAGAGGAATGAAGATCGGCGTAGTTAAAGAGTTAAATGGTGATGGGTATCAGAGCGGAGTTCGCACGCGCTTTGAAGAATCTCTCGAACTTCTAGCAACAGCGGGTGCTGAGATAGTAGAAGTATCAGCGCCGAACTTTGAATACGCGCTCGCTGCATATTATTTAATCGCACCATCTGAATGCTCCTCTAACTTAGCTCGCTTTGATGCGATGCGCTATGGCCTGCGCGTGGGCGATGTCGAAGGCGCTTCAGCAGAATCAGTTATGAACCTAACTCGTGAAGTT
>JANLPM010000129.1:0-9051 GCA_031367265.1 Actinomycetes bacterium | reverse complement strand
ACTGAGATCAGTGCTGCGGTTAGTAATTTCTTCATTGGTTGTGCCTCTCGTTAGCCCTGAACTGGGAATGAGATAACTATGGAGAGAAAGCATGGGGAATTAACCTATGGCACCTGAGTGGATGCTGAGAGTTTTGCGTTTTTCACCTGACAAAAAGGGGTTTAAAGGGTTACGGTTTGCGACATGAAACTACTTCGGCGCAACATTTTGACGATTTTCGGTGGGGCCGTGCTCTCACTATTTGGCCAAAGCGCCGAGGCGGCTGGACCAACACTGACCTGCACAAAAGTCGGGCAGAAGATTGTTTTTCGTGGCTATCAGTACGCATGTGTGAAAACATCGGGCAAACTTGTCTGGAAAAAGGGCGCAAAGGTAGTTGCCTCGCCGAGTGCTACTCCAACGCAAAGCGCCTCACCGAGCGCGAGTGCAACTACTAAACCAACTCCGACAGCGACGGCTTCGGCGCTAACTTTTGTGGCAAAAGTTAACGATATCGGAATTGGTCATACAAAGATTGTGGAGATTAAGCCTGCATCTGGTCCAAGTTTTTCAGTCGCGGTCACTCGCTCAAGTAGCGCAGTAATAGTTCTGAGTGCAGTATGCACGCATCAAGGCTGCACGGTTGAAGTTGCCGCCAGTGAATTATCCTGTCCATGTCATGGATCGGCTTATAACTGGACAACTGGCGCAGTCAACCAAGGGCCGGCGCAAGTTGCGTTGAAAAAATTTGCAGTCACTGAAGACGCAGGATCCATCTTCATCAAGCTTTAATTGCGCGGTTTTTTATTGCCGTGAGCTGTAGAACTCATGTAGAGCAAGGGCCGTTGCACGAATCTGTTCGGCCGCAAAATGCTTAGGATCCCACGCACAGTACAACGTGATTGATAGTGGATTTTTACGGCCCTCTGTTTTAATGAGTAAGGGATGTAATTTAAATCGTGGGTCATCAGAGCTAATGCATACTGCGCGATTAGCTGCTGCTAACGCTTGAGATGCTTGGGTTGATTGCGTTTCAAAGGCGATATGAACTGATAGCCCGGCCTCTGAAATCGCTTGATCAAAAATTCGGCGTACGTTGTGATTATCATCGACGATGGCAATCGGATATTTTGAGACATCGGCAAGTGTGATCTCCTTCTTGCGAATATTCTTTTTATCTTCAGGTAACTGCGCCCAAATAGGTGAGTACCCCACGACCACATATTCAAGATGGGCCGGCGGTGGACTGCTTCCAATGACGAAGTCGGCACGGTACTCAGCTAATTCGCGGTAAACGGCATTTGGCAGAACTTCACGAATATTTGCCAGCAGTCCATCGGCGCCAGCGCAGGCGATATAGGGCGCAATAACATCGGCGACGGTTGTTGGGGGACCGGCGATTGTTAACCGGATTGCTTCGCCATGATCCATTGTTTTAATTGTCGCGCTGGCCTGTTCGGCGCGAGAGAGTAAGTCGCGGGCAATGGGTACAAAGGCAATAGCTGCAGCTGTTGCGCTCGCTTTTGCGCCTTGGGAAAATAGAACTACCCCTAAATCGCGCTCGAGTTTTCTAATTTGGCGAGAGAGCGAGGGTTGGGTGATATGAAGTTCGCGGGCTGCCGCCGAAATCGAGCCTGCCTCAAAAATACTCAGGAAGTAGGAGAGTAAGCGGAGTTCCATCTAGATAGTATGCCTAGAAAGCATAGTAAAGACAAGGTTTTACGATAGACAGGCATAGATAGCCTCCATAGGATTTCTAACACCTGTAGCACCTGCATGAAAACCCTCGTTTAGGCCGCTACATCTATGAAAGAGGAGAGGAAAGGTATTCCTATGAAAATCGCATTCTCGTCACGACGAGTTCGCACCATAGCAGTTACGACAAGTGCCTTATTTGCGATTGCATCATTTGTAATCCCAACGTCAGCACATGCAGCGTCGGTATTTAAAGTTTCAACATCGGCGGCAGTTACTACATGGGATCCGATTCAGTCATTTTCAACTGAGGCTTTCTATATGACTAATATTTATGAACCACTTTTGTGGAAGAACCCCGACGGTGTTTCACCTGAATATTCACCAGCGCTCGCCACTTCATGGTCGTCATCGGCCGATGGAAAGACGTGGACATTTAAATTACGTGCCGGCGCAACTTTTCATGATGGCTCTCCAGTTAATTCAGCGGCAGTGAAAGCGAGCTTTGATGCATCAAAGAAAATTGGTGGCGCTGGATTTATTTGGGATGCCCTCAAGAGTGTAGATACAAGTGCGAGTGACACGGTTGTTCTTAACTTAACGTATGCCGCTCCAATGGATCTCATCGCATCTTCTACATACGGTGCTTACATAGTCAATCCAAAAACAATTGCTGCAGTTGCCGCGGACTCAAAATATTACGATTCCGGCAAGGATGGTGGTTCCGGTCCATACACAATTGATAGTTATAAAGCTGGTAGTTCAGTGGTATTGACGGCTTATGCCAAGCACTGGGCCGCGGTCAAGCCTGCATATTCAACGATTGATATTTCAATTGTTCCAGATGCAATCACTGCCCAACAGATGATGACATCTGGCCAAGTCGATTGGGCGACAAATATTCCGTTGACTAGTATGACTAGTTTTAAGCGCAACAATAAGTACAAAGTAGTGAAATACAAATCTCCATTTAACTATGTAGGTTATTTTAATACCTTACGAGCTCCTCTCAATAATCCAGTGGTGAGACAAGCGCTCTCATATGCCCTTAATTATCGAGATATAACCACTGTCGGCGGTCAAGGCTATGCAACCCAATCGCGTGGTCCGGTGCCAGCAGGAATATATCCATATGATGCCTCGATTCCTCAGTATTCGCGTCAAGTACAAAAGGCTAAGCGTCTATTGGCAAGTGCTGGAGTCAAGGATTTAAAGATAAAAATAACTTATGCATCTGAGAACTCAGCCGAAGCTCGCTTTGTGCCGTTAATGAAAGATGCATTTGCCGCCATCGGCGTGGATGCTGATATTCAAGGCATTCTCTTTAGTCAGCAATGGTCGGCTGCAAAGAAGGATCCAGCTAATGCGCAAGATCTATTCATTGTTAAGTACTGGCCGACTTATAGCGATGCAGGCGTAGATAACTTGTGGTCGCTATTTCATAGTAGCGCTAAGCCATTCTTCAACTTGAGTTACTGGAAGAATGCGGCATACGACAAGTTGGTCGATGATGCAATCGAGCTCAGCGGTTCAGACAAAGCTGGTGCTCAAAAGCTTTATAGCCAAGCCATGATGATTCTTTACAAGGAAGCACCTGGAATCTATCTCTATGATGAAGCGCAAGTAAGTGTTCTACCTAAGAAGTTCTCTATTCCTAAGTACAACATTAACTATCCATTCTCGGCATTCTTTGCGGGAGTTAAGCTCTCTTCATAAGTAGATATGGTTAACGAGGGGGGAGCGGGCTGTGGGTATGCAGTCCGCTCTCAATCGTTAATAAGAAACTTAAAGTACTGGGAAGGAGCTGATAAGACTGTGAAGATTTTATGGAACCGTTTATCATCTGCCCTTCTCGTTCTCTGCGCGGCAAGTTTTATTACCTTCACTTTAGCCAGAGTTATTCCTAATGATCCTTCCTTGGCATATATTGGACCAAAGGCGACCGCGGCCGATGCAGCAAAACTTCGTATAACTTTGGGATTAGATCAACCGATTCCAATTCAATATATAAAATATGTGTGGCAGACTTTGCAGGGAAACTGGGGCTATTCACTTTCAACTAAGCAGCCTGTTCTCAAAGAGATTATTGATCGGCTCCCTTCGACAATCGAGCTTATTTTCTTTGCAATGAGCTTTGCATTTATTTTTGGTGTTGCTTTAGGTGTCTATGCAGCAAAATATCGCGGCAGGCTGCAGGATTCAGTGATTCGAATTATGTCCATTGCAGGAGTTTCAATGCCTGCTTTTTGGCTCGGGCTACTTTTACAACTTTTATTTGCCGGTCGCTTTGCCTGGTTTCCAGCCACCGGCCAGTTCGATATAGATCTTAAATATGAACACCCGGTAACTAAAGTAACTGGCTTTCCACTCTTTGATTCACTGATAACAGGAAATTTCACCGCGACGTTAAACGGACTTCACCATATGGTTTTACCAGCGCTGACGCTATCGGCATACTCATTTGGTCTCTTATCTAGAATGGCGCGGGCTAATTTGCTTGAAGTGATGAGCGCAGATTACATAAAAGTTGCCAGGGCTTATGGACTATCTGAGAGACTCATTTTTTTTAAACTCGCGCTTCGTAACGCTCTGCCGCCAATAGTCACCGTCACTGGCCTTTCTACCGCCTATTTAATTACGGGAACTTTTTTTGTCGAACAGGTTTATGCCTGGCCTGGAATTGGTGGTTTTGCCGTTAACTCACTGCTTAGCATTGACTATCCCGCAATAATGGGAATCACCCTCCTTGCCGCAATTGGTTACTTATTAATTAATTTCATCGTCGATCTCATTCAAGCCAAACTGGATCCACGAGTGTGGCTTCGATGAAAACAAAGTTCAGCGGGCTTGCATTTCTCTTTAAAGATCGATTAACGACTATGGCAACGACAATGATGTCGATCCTGGTTTTTTCAGCGATTTTTGGACCGTGGATTGCCCCAAATAGGAAAGAGGGTGCGGGAGCGACGAATATAGATAATAGTTTTATTGGTCCGGGAAAATCTCATATCTTAGGTACCGATGAATTAGGTCGGGATCTATTGAGTCGCATCATTTATGGGGCAAGACCAGCGCTACTCATCGCGTTGATAGTCGTTGGCTTCGCCGCGGTTATTGGAACGCTGTTGGGACTTATCGCGGGTTACCGTGGTGGATGGATTGAGAACCTCATCATGCGAGTAAGTGAGCTTTTCTTATCATTTCCACCACTCTTATTATCTTTAGTGGCAGTAACTTTTCTAGGGCCAGGTTTAGTTAATGCCCTTATCGCCTTAGTAATCTCCTGGTGGCCTTGGTATGCACGACTAATTCGCGTTGAGGCTAGCATCGTAAGATCTAAGCCTTATGTTGAAATATCGGCCGCGATGGGAGTTCCTGATCGGATAATTATTCTTCGTCATATTTTGCGCAACGTGACAACGCCGCTGATTGTGCAGATAGCAGCAGATTTAGGCACCGTAATCTTGGCCGCCGGATCTCTAGCATTTATTGGTTTAGGTGCCCAGCCACCAACGGCTGATTGGGGTTTAATGGTTGCACAGGGAAGAACCGTAATCTTTGACCAATGGTGGATTTCGACTTTTTCTGGCTTAGCTATTTTCCTGGCAGTTCTCTCCTTCAATATTATTGGAGATGCTTTGCGCGATCACTTTGATCCAAGAATTGCGCGTCAATGAGTAGCGTTTTAAAAATATCGGATTTAGAAGTAGATTTCCTAGTCAATGGCGAGGTTAAGAACTCACCATTGCGAGGGATTAATTTAGAGGTTAAAGCGGGAAAGACTTTAGGGATTGTGGGCGAAACAGGTTGCGGTAAGACTTTAACTGCTATGGCCATTATGGGTTTGTTGCCTAGTTCGGCAGTACAACGCGGACGCATTGAGTTCGCCGAGCACGGACAGGTACTACCCAAGGATATTGCTAAGATTAGAGGCGATGAGATTGCCATGATTTTTCAAAATCCGCAATCGGCATTTAATCCAATTTTTACTATCGGTGAACAGTTAAAGATGGTTGCGCAACGGCGCAACTTTGCTCGAAGTGAAATTCAAGCCCTGTTAGTGTCGCGACTTATCTCAGTCGGATTAAACGATACCAAGCGGATTTTGTCCGCTTACCCACACGAGGTTTCAGGTGGAATGTTGCAACGGGCAATGATTGCAATGTCGTTGCTCTCAACTCCTAAGTTATTGATCGCCGATGAGCCAACAACGGCCCTTGATGCAACGATTGGCGATCAGGTCCTGACGTTAATTCGAACCTTGCAACTCGCTGAAGGCTTTGCCATGCTCTTCATTTCCCATGATGTCAGCGCCGTGGCCAAGACATCCGATGAGATTGCCGTGATTTATGCGGGAAAAGTCGTTGAAACAGGTCCGACGGCCATAGTGATGAAAAACCCGAGGCACCCATATACGCAGGGTCTATTAGGAGCCATTCCAAGTGGGGATAAGCCCCGCGGGAGTTTAGTTGCCATTAGCGGCACGGTACCTTCGAACTTAACTGGATTAACTGGTTGTTCATTTGCCGAGAGATGTCCGCAACGCATACAGCAATGTGAGCAAGAACCGCCGATGGTGCGCGTCAACGCGCAAAACGTTGCTTGTTGGAGGGCCACCCAATGAGCGAAGTAGTCATGTCGATATCCAATCTCACTAAAATTTTCCCTTCAAGGCAATCGAAAGCGGGTTTTAAGGCAGTCGATTCAATTTCAATTGATATATTTAAAGGCGAAGTCTTGGGCGTTGTCGGAGAATCAGGGTCGGGTAAAAGTACATTGGCCAGATGTGCATTTGGCATTACCGAACCCACGCATGGGACAACTCAAATTTTGGGTCAATCCCTTAATGGGAAAACGCGAAAGGCTACTCGTGAGCTTAGATCTCATTTAGGTTTTGTTTTTCAAGATCCTGCAGGTTCAATTAATCCGCGAATGAGTGTTCGAGATGCTATTGCCGAACCTTTGAAGTTAGCCGGAGAAAATTCTGTAGCTATAGATTCGCGAGTCAATTTTCTATTAGACCGAGTAGGTTTGAGTACAACGCAGTTGGCTCGAAAATCTCACGAACTTTCAGGTGGGCAGTGCCAGCGCGTAGCAATTGCAAGAGCGTTAGCAACTAATCCTAAAATTGTACTTTTGGATGAACCGACATCGTCACTGGATTTATCGGTACAAGCCCAAATTCTTAACTTACTCGAAGAGTTACGCCGTGATTTCGACCTGACGTATTTCATGATTTCACATAACTTGGATGTAGTTTCACATTTAAGTGATCGAGTAGCGGTAATGAAGGAGGGAAAATTTGTTGAAGTTGGTGCAACTCAATCGGTCATACATAGCCCAGTTCATGCTTTTACACGCGAGCTTATACGGGTGTATTCAGGCGCAAAATCCACTGAAAAAGCCTTGCCACCAGGTTTCTCCTTAGATTCTTGGCAAGATGGACCGATAAACCGCTGGGCTTTTCAAAACATCCCCATGTTTTTACCAACAGTTGAAATTAAACCCCCGGACAAACCAGTTCGAATTCATGTGGAAATGGATTCAAGGATTGAGGGTCTTGAGATTGAGGTTGCTAATCAACGTTATGTACTCCCTGAACTTTTAGCCGATTTAGATACTGATGCATTAGTGGTTCTTCGAGATAGTGTTTTGGTCTATGAAAAGTATTTCAATGGAATGCGCATTGATTCACCGCATTTATTACAATCGGTTTCCAAATCAGTCTTGGGTGTGCTCTATGGAATTCTGGCCGAAAAAGGCGTTATAGATATCGATAAAACAATTGCTTTTTACCTTCCCGAGTTAATTGATTCGGTATACGGCACAGCAACAATTGCCCAGGCCCTTGATATGAGCGTCGCAATTAATTTCTCGGAGGATTATTCAGACCTAAACTCTGAAATGTCTCGGCTAGATCAAGCGGCAGGTTGGCGTTCACATCCAACTGGAAGCCAGAGCAACCTTCGGGATTTTCTTAAAACGTTAACGCCAAGTGGTGAGCATGGAAGAAAATATCATTACTGCTCGGCTAATACCGACGTTCTTGCCTGGCTCATTGCCCAAGTGAGCGGCCTCTCTTACCCGGAGTTATTGAGTAGATATTTATGGCAGCCCATGGGAGCAGCTTCGCCAGCCAGCATAATTGTCGATAGCCAGGGTTTCTCGGTTGGTAACGGTGGAATTTCCTGTGTAACTCGGGATTTGGCATTGATAGGCCAACTCATCATTGATGGTGGAGAATCTAAAGGCACAGAAGTTATTCCAAAGCAATGGATACAGGCAACCTTTGCTGGTGCATCCGAACAAGTTGAGTCAGTAGATTATTTACAAGCTCTGCATCCAGGCGGATCGTATAAAAATCAGTGGTGGATTACTTCTAGCCAGTCTCGTGAAATTTATGCCGTCGGAATTTATGGCCAATATCTATGGGTAGATCCAACGTCTAAGACGGTAATTGCAAAGTTCTCATCACTTCCTGTGGCAGTTGATCCAATGCACTCTCGAAAACATATGGCGCTTTTTAGAGCAATCGGTAGACTTTAAGTTATATAAGGAAAGCCCTCCAGGAGAAGATGGGTCAGGTTTAGAAATGAAAGCTAGTCGATTAAGTATTTTGTTTGGTCCATTAGCAACATTGGCTGGAGTTGCAATTGGACATCTTGTAGCCTCTTTAAATAATAAGTGGGCGAGCCCAGTAGTCTCACTTGGCAATCGAATAATCGACCATGTACCGCCACCAGTAAAAGCGCTAGTCATAAAAACCTTTGGTACACATGACAAACTCTTTCTTATCGTAACTATTTTGGCAGTTGTTTTTGTAATTTCTATTTTCGTGGGCCGCGCATTTTTGGCTGGGAAAAAAGTGCTGGCTTACTCAATTATTGCTTTAATGTCTTTCGCGGCGAGCTGGGCAGCTTTGTTAAATGCACATTCAAATCTCTTTTCCATTATTCCAGCGCTGATTTCTGGCGGGGTTAACGTGTATGTATTGCTTTGGTTAGGACGACAAGGAAACGAGAAAGTTGATTCGGATGTCAAGCTTTCGCGTCGAGATGTGTTAAGAGCCGTCGGCATAGTTGGCGCAGTGAGCATTGCAGCGATGGGCGCGGCAAAATTACTTGCACAAAAAGCGAGTGTTCAAGTAGAAAGAATCAAAATTGCCCTGCCTAAACCTTTGAAGTTTTTACCGCAATCCCCAATCGATCCAGCTCTGACAACACCGGGGTTATCACCGCTTTTTACTCCGAACAAAGATTTCTATCGAATAGATACCGCTTTAGTAACGCCAAATATTTCAACCGATGATTGGCGCCTTGAGATATTCGGAATGGTTGCCCATCCTAAAACTTTGACCTATAAAGAGTTAAGTGCCAG
>JANLPM010000105.1:0-2206 GCA_031367265.1 Actinomycetes bacterium | reverse complement strand
TGGAAGTGTCGTTAACGCTGCAACCATTCCAGGTAAGTGTGCCGCACCACCTGCGCCAGCGATAATTACTTTGTAACCCTTAGCTTTTGCGGTTTGGGCAAACTCAACCATTTCCAGGGGCATGCGATGCGCCGATATAACGTCGGCATAATAAGAAATTCCTAACTCATCTAAAACCTTGGCGGCGATTTCCATGACGGGCCAATCCGAGTCTGAGCCCATAATGATTGCGACATCACTCATCTATTTCTCCGCTCAGATAATCTAGGGCGTGCTGTACTTCCTTAGTTAATTCTACGGCGTCATTTCCCAAAAGATTCACGTGTCCAATCTTGCGCCCGGGTCGGACATCTTTCTTGTAGTGGTGAAACTTTAAGCCCGGATTGCGCGCCATGAGATGCAGATATGGTCGGTACATATCAGCTTTCTTTGATCCCAAGATATTTCCCACTACCGCAACTGGCGCCGTCATAGATGGATCACCTAGTGGTAAGTCCAAAATTGCGCGCAAGTGCTGCTCAAATTGACTCGTGACGGCGCCTTCGATAGTCCAATGGCCAGAATTGTGAGGCCGCATGGCAAGTTCATTTATAAATAATTGATCTCCTTTAACAAAGATTTCAACTGCCATCACACCAACCATTCCAATTTCTTGCGCGACATTGAGCGCTAATTTCTGCGCTTGCGTACTCATCTCATTACTTAATTCCGGTGCAGGTGTGATTGTCATGGTACAAATTCCATCTATTTGCACGGTCTGCGTCGGTGCCCATGTGGTGGCTTGCCCATGTGGCGAACGCGCAACCATCACCGCAATTTCGTAATCAAAATCCACAAACTCTTCAATAAGAACCGTGCCAAGTTGAGAAAGCACATCTTCTAAATCTTCTTTTGCATCTATTTTCCAGACACCGCGGCCGTCATATCCGCCAGAGATAGATTTAGCGATTAAGGGGTATTCGCTCACTTCCCGAGAACTTGTTATAACGCTGGATTTTGGCGATGGAAAATCAGCTAAGCGATGGCGCATCTCGGCTTTATTTTGAGAGTACAGAAAGGCCTTTGAACTCGGCCGCACAACGATTCCTTGTGCCTCAAGTGAGGTAATTATGCTCATAGGAATCAGTTCGTGCTCGAAAGTTATCACATCGCATTTCTTGGCAAATTCAACGACGGTTGCTAAATCTCTAAAATTTCCAACTACATGCTTTGCGATTTGCGCTCCGCTATCGTCATCATGCTGTGCCAGAAGAAGAAGATTTATTCCTAACGCTGCCGCAGGTGCAACACTCATGCGAGCAAGCTGGCCAGCACCAATGATACCGACGGTGGGAAATGAATCTTTCATTGGATTATCGTAGATGAATAATATCGCCGGCTTGTACAGACGTGCCATTTTCTAAAACCAATTCCCCTGCACGAGAAATCGATACCGCCAAACCAATCTCAAAACGACCATTTGGATACTCGATACGGACTTTTTTCCCAATCGTCGCGCTCATACCTAGATAAATATCGTAAATTGCATTACTGCCATAATCCCAATTTCTGAAGCTAATTTCAAAGTGATTGAGGAACTCACTCAATAATTGATTTCGACTCCTTTCGTAGGCTCCTTCAATCAATAAGGAAGTTGCATTCTGCACGGGTACTTGTGTCTTTTGCATGCCAACATTGATTCCTATACCAATGACAACACCGTTCTCAGTTGCCTCAGCAATTATTCCCGAAACTTTCTTGTCGCCAATTAAAATATCATTAGGCCACTTCACCTGTGCGTCAAGGTTTTCTAAAACTTGTGCGACACATACGCCTGCAATTAATGGAATCCATCCCCAATCAGTGCGTGCTCGTGCCGGTTCAATGAAAAGTGAAAATAGTAACGCTGTATTAGGGGGGGCATCAAAACCACGCGATAACCGGCCACGTCCGTGGCTTTGAAATTCGGCAGCGATGACATCACCGCCTCGAGCATCTCCTGTTCGTACTAATTCAAGTAGATCGCTCTGTGTTGATGTCGTGAGTTCGACCACGCTTACTCGCCAGTACTGCGATAAGTCGGCAGTGATAAAAGAAATATCTAGCGGCGCACTTAACAATTCCTTGTCCACGCCTAGTACCGTAGGGGTATGAGCCAAAATCTGCACACAACTGCTGGAAAAATTAATGATCTACGCGCCAGAGTTGAAGAGGCAGTTCATGCTGG
>JANLPM010000066.1:0-2954 GCA_031367265.1 Actinomycetes bacterium | reverse complement strand
TATTTGAAGAACGAGGAGGTGATGTCTTCTTCTTTGACGGCCGAAACGCCTTTGAAGCCAAAATTGGAAAGTTTAAAAATGCGGTTATTCCTGACATAACGACATCGCATGAGTTTGTTAAGGAGATCGAAAGTGGCAAATACGATCACTTGAAAGATAAACCAGTGGTCACTTACTGTACTGGTGGAGTCCGCTGTGAAATTTTGTCGGTAGTAATGAAAAATCGCGGATTTAAAGAGGTCTATCAAATAAAGGGTGGCATAGTTCGATATGGAAATACTTTTGGTGATGATGGATTATGGGAAGGTTCTCTCTACACCTTTGATGATCGCCTGACTATTGACTTTAGCGACCACACGAAGTTAATTGGACAATGTGCCCACTGCAACGCACCAACTAAAGAGTTTAGAAACTGCCAGAAAGCCGAGTGCCATCAATTGGTTTTACTGTGTGACTCCTGCTTCCAGACGCATTTAGATAGAGCTTGCAAACACGATCGCGAAATAAAACGCAATCGTGAACTTATCGGCTAATTAATTCGCTTAGTTTCACGCCAGTGATAGAGATAGAGTGGGGCGGCCACTGCGATCGTAGTAAAAGCGGTAAACATACTCTTTAAAGCATGTCTTTGATTGGTGGCATTTTGCTGGGCTAATGCAGCTGCAGAAGCTTTGGTTGCCCCTTGTGGTGCATACACATCTACATAAGCTGGATCCGGAAATATTACATTTACTAAGCCATTTATCAGACTCACAACTGAAAATAGAACAACTAAGAGTGTAATTAAACAAACGGCATAAAGGTAGAGCGAGCGCCAATCAACGCCAGCGCGTGTAGCTAAAACCTTCGGTGCTTGCTTTACCACCGATTTTTTTGTTTCCGCTTTCTTTACCGCCACTTTCTTTGCCACGGCCATTTCTTCTCCTAATTGTGCTTGATTAAGGGTACTGGAGTTGATACTAATCTATTTAAACTCCACACTATCTGAGAAATCGATGCGTGAATCTTCTCTGCATCGGAGACATTCCTAGCGTTTATCTCAATTTCTAACCTTTCGCCAGGCAAGATAGTTACCCTTTGCAATGAAACGGTCGTCGGTTCTTGAGCCACGAGCTCGGGAAGTAATGAGAGCTCATGGATAAATGCATGAGCTTTAAGTTCGACTTGAACCGTGTTACCAGAAATCTTTGCTTCAACCTTTGCGTCAAAGGCGTTGATTTTTCTTATTGGTCGATCCAAGATTCTTCGTGCGGTTCGAATATCACCCAACTGCGCTACAACATATCCGTTGCTGGCAAAAATATTTGTACTTGAAAACAGCGAACTTAACCTCATTGAAATCGATGCTCGTGCAGAAATATGCACGGGAATATTCTTACTTTCCAGAATATTTCCCATCTCATCTAGAAAAACTACATACAGCTGATCTAGCCACCTTTCAGGAGTTTCATTTACTATTACTAGCGTGCGATTCTCGCCAGAGAAATGTAGAAACCTTGGGCGATATGCTTCACGCATCGCATACCAAGAAAGTTTGCGTGCCCCAGATGAATCCACAACCGACCAACTAATTGCGGGCCACATATCGTTGTACTGCCATAACAACGCTCCTGAACACGTGTTGTATAGGCTGCGAAAGTGTTTGAGCCCCACTTCGACTGCGCGGGCCTGGACTAACTGGGCAGCAAAATACCACTCCTCACTAGCATTTAACTCAACTTCAAACTCTCGGTTTAATCCTTTAGCAATCTTTTTCATGCCATCGAAGGCTTTCTGATGTGTTACCAGATCGGTATCTGCCGAATCAAGTCTGTCTTTATTAATCGCTTTTGTTAAAGTTCTCCATGAGGCCGGAGCGTTGTATCCAAACTCCGCGGCAAATGATGGTTGATAATCCTCATATCCTTGATAGCCACGTTCATTCCATACATCCCAAATGTGATTTGTCCCAGATGAGAAACTCTTCACATCTTCACTTGTTGTAGAAAATGGTGAGCCGGGAATATAAGGGCGTGAACCGTCGAATTCATTAAGGATTCTTGGTAATAAGTCGAAATAATAAAGCGAGCCCCAACTCTTTCCCTCTAGTTGGGCTTTCCAATCCCAATGTTGGAAACCTTCTATACATTCATTTCCTCCACACCATAGAACTAAACTGGCATGGTGTGAGAGTCGCTGAACAGACTCGGTAGCTTCGAGTTCAATCTCTTCAATAAAGCTTGCCTCTTCCGGATAAGCCGCACAAGCAAAGAGAAAATCCTGCCAAACAATGATGCCTTTCTCATCACATGCATCGTAGAAATCATCGGATTCATAAATACCACCACCCCATACACGAATAGCATTGACACCAAGGCTACAAAGATCATCTATTTTTCTAACGTACTCTTCACGAACTACGCGGTGTGGAAATGGGTCATCCGGGATCCAGTTAACCCCTCTCGCCCAAACGCGTTGGCCGTTTACTTCAATTGCAAAGCTCTCTCGTTCGTCAAATTTGCTCTGATCTAACGAGATGGACCTAAAACCAACGCGCTTTATCTGCTGATCAAGAATCTCTCCAGTGTCTGCAAGTAAAGAGATTCTTACAGAGTACAAGATTGCTTCACCAAATCCGCGTGGTTGCCACAGATCAAAGTCCGGCAAATCAAAGGTTTCAGTAGAATTAAGTGAGGTAGAAAATTCTTGCGACTTATTTCCCGCTATCGTGATAGAGATAGTGGTAGCAGCACCTCGTCCTACCGTAGTGACCTTTAAACGTGGAATTGAATCAATGACATCACTCACGAGTGAAACTGAATCGAGAATACCTACATCCCAAGAAGTGAGAACTATTGGTCGCCAAATGCCACTAGTAAGTGTTATCGGCCCCCAGTCCCATCCAAAACTGCAGGCCATCTTTCTCATAAGGTTATATGGCATACCATAAGGATTTGGATATTTCCCTAATTCAA
>JANLPM010000063.1:0-1633 GCA_031367265.1 Actinomycetes bacterium | reverse complement strand
TTGGCGCGAACGTATACGTCCCTCGCCAGCGCACTCGCGACATGGATTTGAAATAATGCTTCCATAACCAGAGCACGGTCCACAAGGTCGAGAGGTCATGACTTGACCAATAACTGATCGCACGACTTGCTGGGTTTCACCTCTACCTTTACACACATGGCAGAGCGTCGGTGACGCGCCATCAACACATCCACTTCCAGTGCAATCTGGACACACCACTGCGCTCTCAACGCTGATTTCTCGCTCGGTTCCAAAACAGGCTTCATGCAAATCAACTTCAATGCGGATTAAAGAATCTTGACCTGCACGCATTCGGGGACGCGGCCCCCGTGAGCCGCCACCACCAAAGAAAGCATCCATGATGTCGCTAAAGCCACCGCCGAAACCGGCGTTACTAAAACCGTTTCCACCCATGTCGTAGTTCTGGCGTTTTTTTGGGTCACTGAGCGTTTCATATGATGCGGTAATCTCTTTAAATTTATCCTGCACGTGCGGATCAGGATTGACATCGGGATGAAGTTCGCGCGCAAGTTTTCTGTAAGCGCGTTTAATCTCGTCGGCAGACGCATCTCGCGAAACACCTAAAGTTTGGTAATGATCGGCCACTTAAATTCCTCCACCAATGAATTTTCCTACATATCGCGCAACTGCCGAAACCGCTGCCATTGAACTTGCATAATCCATTCGAGTAGGTCCAATAATACCCAATGCGCCTAAGGGAACCTCTCCAGAACCATAACTTACAGCAACCAGGGAGGTCGATCTAAGATTTATATCCTTTTGTTCATTACCAATACTGACCTTTATTGTTTGATTTGCATCTGCCAATAAACGAAGCAGGACAACTTGCTCCTCAAGGGCTTCTAGTACCGGGTGCATAGATGTAGAAAAATCCTCTTGAAAGCGCGCCAAGTTTGCCGTACCAGCCAAAACAATTTTTTCAACTGGACGTTCAATCGCCATTTCGATAACCGATGACATAACGATGGCAACAACTTTTCGATCGCGGGCAGTTGCGTTTTCTAACACACCGCTTAGCCGATCTGTTACTTCAGGTAAGCGGTGTCCCATCATCGCCACGTTCAATTGTTCGCGCAGTGACTGTAAGAATTCATCCGAAATATCTTGATTTAAATCAACGACTCGTTGCTCAATACTTCCAGCATCGGTAATTAATACGATCATAAGTCGAGCTGGAGTTAGTGAGACTAACTCAATGTGACGCACACGTGCCGCTACCATCGACGGGTACTGCACTACAGCGACTTGTTTAGTCACATCGGCGAGCAAACGAACAGTTCGCATGACCACATCATCTAAATCCAATGCGCCTTCCAAAAATGTCTCTATAGCTCGGCGCTCGGCGCCAGAAAGCGGCTTAACTTCAGCTAACTTATCAACAAAGACGCGATATCCGCGGTCGGTTGGAATTCGTCCAGCACTTGTGTGTGGGTGGGTGATGAGACCTTCATCTTCAAGGACTGCCATCTCATTGCGGATTGTGGCCGGTGAAATTCCGAGTCCATGGCGTTCTGCAATTGATTTAGAGCCGACAGGCTCTTGCGTGGCGACGTATTCGTCGACAATTGCGCGCAGGATTTCTAGACGACGGGATGACATAGTGTCGCCAAGG
>JANLPM010000044.1:0-7823 GCA_031367265.1 Actinomycetes bacterium | reverse complement strand
TGGCTAAAATTGAAGAAAAGAGTTTAATTGCTCGAATTATTGCGGCTATTCCTTCAGAGTTTGAAATTATTATTGTCGGTCCAGATCCACTAATACCTAACGTATCGTATAGGTGCGTTCAAGAAAATCCGACTCAGGGTGGACCTGCGGCGGGATTTAAAGCCGGCTTAGGTGTATGTACGAGTGAAATAGTTGTACTTATTGCCACCGACATGCCTTTTGCTACGACTCGAACAATCAATCTTTTAAACTCACTCACTTCCAATGATGATGCGGTCATGTATGTGGACACAGTCGGCTTTAAGCAACCATTAGCCGCGGTTTATCGGGTAGAGCCAGTTGAGCAGGCATTTGCGCGCATGGGCGATATCAATGGGAAGTCCATGCATGAGCTTGTTTCACTTTTAAATGTTCGTGAAATTCACATGAGTCATGAGGTGGAGTTAGCTTTCATCGATATCGACACACAAGAAGATTTAGCGCGCGCTATTGCCTCGCTTAATAGCTTACCGGAGAATTCAAAGCCATGAGCGCTCTCATTGAAGGTAGTTGGGATGCCGCTCGTGATATAGCTTCGCGTTCTTTTTCTCTCACTCCAACCGAGACAATAAGTATCGGTGACGGAGTTGATCGCACTTTAGCAGTAGATGCACGGGCATTGTGTGATCTACCTACATATGCAACGTCGGCGATGGATGGTTATGCCGTCTCAGGAAATGGTCCTTGGAAAATAGTTGGCGAAGTCAAAGCTGGTCTACCGATGAGCGGTGGTTTAAATTTCGGGGAGGCCGTTGGTATTGCAACGGGGGCAGTAATTCCTCATGGAACATTTGGGGTGATTCGTTGGGAGATTGCTCGTGTCCGTGAAAACATACTTGAAGGTGAAGTAATTGAAAATCAAGAGATTCGCCCAGCTGCGCATGAGTGCAAAATCTCAGAGGTGATAATTGAATCAGGAACTAAACTCAATCCAGCGATGATCGGTTTGTTAGCCGCTGTGGGGCTTGACTCCATTGATGTATTTAGGAAGCCAAGAGTCGTGTTACTTCTTCTTGGAGATGAAATCCAATTAACAGGAGTGCCAAGTGGCGGGTTAGTTCGCGATGCATTAGGGCCACAACTTCCAGGGTGGTTAGCAAGGATGGGCGCTGAAGTTGTTTACACTCGATATATTTCTGATGAGTTAAACCTTGTGGTCAGTGCACTTGAAGATGCATGCGCAATCGCCGACATTGTTATTACCACCGGAGGTACGGCCCAAGGTCCTCGTGATTATTTACATAACGCACTCAGCTCAATTCAAGCGCAAATTTTGATCGATACTGTTGCAGTTCGCCCAGGACACCCGATGTTATTAGCACGTACCGATGGCAAAGCCATTTTTGGTTTACCCGGTAATCCACAGTCGGCGATAGTGGCGCTGATGTCACTTGGCGGACCAGTCATTGCATCGATGCTCGGACAGATAGAGCCTGAAGTTGAATGGGTAAAAACGCGGAACGATTTAACCGCGCCGCCGGCTTTTACGCGTTTGATTATAGGAAGTTTAATTGAGAGAGAATTTGTGGTCGCGCACTATTTAGGTTCAGCTATGTTGCGAGGTTTAGCGCATTCAACTGGGTTTGCAGTCGTGACTAAAAGCCTTACTACCGCTGGTGAGACTGTTCGCTGGCTACCATTGCCTTAGCGAATTAGACTCACACGTATGAGTGAAGGATTAACACATTTGGATAGTGCGGGCCAGGCCAATATGGTCGATGTTACTGGTCGCGAGATAACCGTGCGCGTTGCACACACTTCTGCCACAGTAAAGCTTTCGACACATGTCGTCGGACTATTGCGTGATGGAGGCACACCTAAAGGCGATGTTCTATCGACCGCCCGCATTGCGGGCATCATGGCAGCTAAGAAAACCAGCGAGTTGATTCCGTTATGCCATCCAATTGCGATTAATAAAATCTCCATTGATTTAGAGATTACCGATAGCGGCGTTGCCATTGCCGCCGAAGTCATTACTTCAGATCGAACTGGAGTAGAAATGGAGGCGCTCACCGCGGTCAGCGTTGCAGGATTGACTATTATCGATATGGTAAAAGCCTTGGACCCATACGCTTGCATCAATGACATCCGCGTAGATTTCAAATCAGGTGGAAAAAACGGCGATTGGACACGAAAGTGAGCGCGCGGATTGCAATTGTTATTACTGCCAGCAGCCGCGCCTCGCAGGGTATTTACGCCGACTTAAGTGGTCAGGCCCTAAAAACTGGCTTAGTCAATCTTGGTTATGCAGTGGAGGAACCAATTATCGTAGCCGACGAAACTGAGGCAATAAGTCAGGAGCTGGTTAAGGCGTTGGCAAAGAGAGCACGGCTAATAGTGACAACTGGTGGAACAGGTGTTTCACATACTGATGTCACGCCCGAAGCCACTGCGCCATTTATCGAAAAACTTATTCCGGGTTTTTCAGAAGCATTGCGTGCGTATTCACGCGAAAAAATTGCAACATCAGATTTAACTCGCGGCTTGGTCGGTACACATGGGGAAACATTAATTATTAATTTGCCGGGTTCACTCGGTGCAATTAAAGATGGACTAATCATTATTGAGAGGCTGGCCGGGCATATTCTAGATCAGTTGGATGGTCTTGATCACTAATGCCACAACTAATACGAGCAATAGTTACTACTGATGTAATCTCTGTCGAGCAATTGAGTGAGCTTGTAAGTGATCCACGTTGTGGCGCTATTGTGACATTTGCTGGTGTTGTACGAAATCATGATGGGGGCAAAGAGGTAACACAATTAACTTACGAGATTCATCCCAGCGCTGCTGTTGAAATTGCTCTGATTTCAAAGCGAATTATCGACTCGACAGACGTTGTTAAGGTTGCACTTTCACACCGATATGGTCACATTGCTATTGGTGAGACGGCATTTGCCGTTGCAGTTTCGGCGGTGCACAGGGAGAGTGCTTTTAAAACTGCCGCGCTTTTAGTAGAGGAAATTAAAGCCAAATTACCGATTTGGAAGCATCAAATATTTGCCGATGGTACTGATGAATGGGTCAATACTGCTTAGATAAAAACTTTCTCATCCACCGGCAAAACGAGGGAGCACATCGATGACACTTCCATTTTTGATGACAATATTTTGATCATGCACAGCGAGTGCATCAACTAGAAAACTACACTGCCCAATTACATGCGCCAACTTAGGATTGGATTTACCGGCTTCGGCCAATATTTCTACTAATGGCGCGGTGGGATAATTGGCGGTATCGATGCCTGCGGCTGCGCGAGCTGCGGCAAAGTATCGAATTTGAACCCCGTTATCCATGGCATCATTGTAGGGTTAGCCCATGCTTGAATACCTCTTAATCTTCGCGGTCGGAATCCTCGTCGGTGGAATTAATGGCATGGCAGGCGGTGCATCGGTTATTTCATATCCCGTTTTATTGGCTACTGGAATGTCACCTGTCAGCGCAGCGATTTCAAATGCTCTTGGTGTAACGCCGGCAAACTTTTTTGCCCTCATTGCTGTGCGCCATCAGATGGGTGCATATTTCAAGGAGTACAAAAAACTTATCTTCATTTCCATAATAGGCTCTACAACTGGAGCTCTACTTTTACTCTCAGTTCCTCCGGGTATTTTCGAGAAGATGGTGCCCTTTCTTTTACTCTTTGCCAGTCTTTCATTTCTCATTAAAGCAAAGCCAGATCGTGGTGCCAGACATGAATTAGTTGAAAAGATCGGAATCGCGGCAAGCGGGTTGTATTGTGGCTACTTCGGACCCGGGCAGGGGGTCATGGTGATTGCAGTTTTGGCACGTGATATTCGGCGCAACCCCAAGACCCTTAATACCGCAAAAAATTTAATCGTCGGCTGGACCTCGTTAATCTCAAATATTATTTATATCTTTAGCGGTCGCGCCGAATGGCCATTTGTAATCGCCCTTTTACTTGGCGCCAGCATCGGAGGAACCGTTGGCGGTAGGTGGGCAGCCCATATGCCGGTGGTCGTTTATCGCGCTTTGATTTTATCCGTTGGGTTTGGCGCTTCAGCATGGCTTTTTAAACGGTATTACTTAGGGTAAAAAAGCCCTGCATCTGGTGTATCAATATGGATATGACTGATATATCATCACTCGTGTGAACCAGGCTATACAAATTCTGAGCCGAGAAAGCAGATCCCTATCTGAAGCGGCCTATAGCCGAATCCGATCCATGATTATTACGCTCGAACTGGTACCTGGATCTCTCATTAGTGAAAGCGAATTAATGACTAAATTTGGTTTTGGTCGTACTCCTATTCGCGAAGCACTTCGATCGCTGGCAAATGAAAAACTAATTGAGGTATATCCGCGTCGAGGGATGTTTGTCTCCACCGTAGACGTGCAAAATCTAGCTGCGCTCTCTGAAGTCCGCGCAGTCTTAGAGATTACAGCGGCTGAACTTGCCGCCGCGAGATCAACACCAACCGATCATGTAATAACTAAAGCTCTTATCGCCGAAATTAAGGCTATAAAGGGCGGAGTCGACATGGCAACACTCATTGATTTGGATCAACGCATTCACCACCATATTTATCAATGCACACACAATGAATTTTTAGCTACTGCTTTAGATAATTATTATGCCCACGCTTTACGCATTTGGTTTCTAGCTCTCAATCGAGTAGTGGGCTTAGCGGCAGCGATTATTGAGCATCGGGCCTTGCTGGAAGCAATAGCTAAGAGTGATTCTAAAGCTGCAGGAAAGGCAATGCGAGACCATGTAAATGGTTTCGAAACTTCTATTCGAAAATCTTTATAAACCGCCACGAGGTAAGAACGAGGATATGCGCTATGAATAAGTTACCTGCAAAAGCACAGTGCGTCGTAATCGGCGCAGGTATCGTTGGCAACGGCATGGTCTATCACCTAGCAAAGCTGGGTTGGAAGGACATCGTTCAGATCGACAAAGGACCCCTGCCAAATCCTGGAGGATCAACGGGTCATGCCTCAAACTTTATTTTCCCAGTAGATCACTCAAAAGAGATGACCGCTATCACCGCCGAAAGTATGCGCCAATACAAAGAGTGGGGCACATTTACCCAAACGGGCGGCATCGAGGTGGCGCGAACACCTGAACGCATGCAAGAGCTGGCCCGCCGTATAACTTCAGCTAAATCATGGGGAATTGACGGTGGCCAAATTCTTACTCCTGCGCAAGTTAAAGAGTTAGTGCCCTATATTGATGAAACCATCATTGTTGGCGGTTATTACCAGCCAAGCGTCGGCGTAGTTGATTCCTTGCGCACCGGCACTTTAATGCGCGAAAAGGCGATTGAGATGGGTGCGGCAGTATCCTTTGCAAATATTGAAGTTTTGGACATTACCGTTGAGGCTGGACGCGTTACTGGCGTTGTTACCGATCAAGGAAGTATACAAACACAATATGTTGTCATTGCAACGGGTTGTTGGTCACCCAAACTTGCTGCTATGGCCGGCGCACACATTCCCTTAACACCTGCAGTTCATCAAATGAAAGACATCGGGCCGGTCCCTTTCTTTAAAGATGCAAAAGGCGATATTGAATGGCCAATTGTTCGTGACATGGATGTATTTATGTACGAACGCCAACATGGCACAGGACTTGAAATTGGCTCATATGCTCACCGCCCAATTCTTTACACTCCAGATGACCTACCATCAAATGCAACTGCCGCCTTGTCTCCAACGGAGTTTGCCTTTACCCAGGCCGATTTTGACATCCAAGATGAGCACGCATTTGAATTAATGCCATCAATTGTGGGCGATGAAAACGTTCGCGAAAAATATGCAATCAATGGGATTCTTTCATACACTCCAGATGGAATGCCGATTCTTGGAGAGACCCCTGAAGTTAAAGGACTTTGGTCGGTTGCCGCCGTGTGGATTAAGGAAGGCCCGGGAACTGCGAAATCTGTTGCTGAGTGGATGATTCTTGGCGATTCAGAGATCGATTTACACTCATCTAACATCGCACGTTTTCATGATCACCAGAAAGCGGAGTTCCATATTAAAGCTCGCGTTGATGAGAGTTTTAATAAAACGTATGGAATTGTTCATCCACTTGAGCAGTATGCATCAAATCGAAATGTTCGACTCTCACCGTTTTATGAGGCCGAAAAAAGCCTTGGTGCAGTTTTTTATGAAACTGCCGGTTGGGAGCGCCCTTTCTGGTATGAATCTAACAAAGCTCTAGTTGAAAAGTTTGGTGACAAAGTAATGCCACGCACTGCCGAATGGGAATCGCGTTGGTGGTCGCCAATTATTAATGCAGAGCACTTACAATTGCGCGAAAGTGCAGGGATTGTGGATTTATCTGCCTTTACGATTTTTGATGTAACTGGCCCAGCCGCCCTTGCAGTTGTCCAAAGAGCGGCGCTTCGCCAGATGGATGTTGCTAATGGCCGGGTTGTTTACACCCCAGTGCTTGGTCCTAACGGTGGATTTAAATCTGATTTAACTATTATGCGACTTGATGCCAATCATTTCAGAGTCGTTACAGGCGGGGCACATGGGATGGCCGATAAAAAATGGTTTAGCGATTTACTACCCGAGGATGGCTCTGCGCAGATTTTCGATTTAACATCTAGTTATACAACGGTGGGGGTCTGGGGTCCTAAAGCTCGCGAAATCATCCAGTCAATTACGACGTCCGATATGGGTAAAGATGCATTTAAATTTAGTACGTGCAAAATTATTGAAATTGGCCCACTGCGCGTTTTGGCATCGAGAATTTCCTATGTTGGAGATCTTGGGTGGGAGTTCTATATTCCAATTGAACAAGGTGCAAAATTGTGGCAGATGTTATGGGATGCCGGTAAGAAGTTCGAAATGATTCCTGTGGGTATCGGTGTGTATGGCACGACTGGTCGACTTGAAAAATCTTATCGCGCCTATGGTCCAGAGCTTGAAACTGAGTACACAGTTGTTGAGGCGGGCATGCAATCGCCTAAGTTAAAGGAGGCCGACTTCATCGGAAAGGCGGCACATGTCAAGCATCGCAGTGAAGTTCCAATCGCCATGCTCTGCACCCTCTTTGTCGATAATCACACATCTGCTAAGGGAGAAAAACGATTCATGATGGGCAACGAACCAATTTTGACGTTGGATAAACAAGTGATTGTCGATGCCCACGGCCGACGCTCCTATGTCACGAGTGCAGGTTCAGCGCCCTCACTTGGAAAACATATTCTGATGTCTTATTTACCGACCGAGTTAGCTGTTATCGGCAATAAATTTTTCGTTGAATATTTGGGTGAGCACTATCCCTGCTCAGTGGCGCAAGTAGGTGCTACACCTACCTTTGATGCATTAAATGAGCGGATTATGGCCTAATGGATGTACTTGTCTGTTTAAAGCGAGTACCACTTGCCGGTGGAACTTTAATTCTCACGCCTGATTCACGGGATATCGAGACTAAACATTTAGGGTTCGGAATTAGCCCACATGAGGAGAATGCAGTTGAAGCAGGTGTGCAATTAGTTGAAGCTATGGGTGGCACGTTAACTCTCATGACGCTCGGGCCAAGTGATGCCGAAGAGCAGCTACGTTCCCAGCTTGCGATTGGTGCGACTCGCGCCGTACTTATACAGACTGATGGGCAGGAGTGGGATCCACAAGGTACTGCTGCAGCATTAGTTGACGCAATTAACGCCGAAGAAATTAACTTTGATTTAATTATCTTTGGTGCTGAATCTGCTGATAGTGCGGGTTACCAAATTCACATTCGGGTGGCCCACGCACTTAACCGACCAATCGTTACAAATGTTAAGTCGATGAAAATAGAAAACGGAATT
>JANLPM010000009.1:0-4504 GCA_031367265.1 Actinomycetes bacterium | reverse complement strand
CCACTTAGCCGAGAGCGAAGGTCATGCGCTGAAGATTGTTCGCTCAATAATTTCTACACTGCCACCAAGTGTGAGTTGGTTGCGGCCCAATGAAGAGATTGAGCAACCGTTTTACAGCCCAGAGGAACTCCTTGGAATCGTACCCATCGATACGCGAACAACATATGATGTCCGAGAAGTTATCGCCAGAATCGTTGATGGAAGTCGATTTTTAGAGTTTAAAGCCGAGTTCGGCCAGACTCTTGTTACGGGATTTGCGCATATTGATGGCTACCAAGTGGGAATCATTGCAAATAATGGAGTTCTCTTTAGTGAGTCTGCTCAAAAAGGCGCGCACTTTATTGAAATCTGCGACCAGCGCAAGATTCCTTTAGTCTTTCTACAAAACATCTCTGGCTTCATGGTCGGCCGTGAGTATGAGACCGGCGGAATTGCTAAACACGGCGCCAAAATGGTGACAGCAGTGGCCTGTACTCGAGTGCCAAAGTTCACGGTTATTATCGGCGGCTCTTTTGGTGCAGGCAATTACTCAATGTGTGGTCGGGCATACGATCCTCGCTTTCTTTGGATGTGGCCAAATGCCCGCATCTCGGTAATGGGCGGGGAACAAGCTGCCTCGGTTCTGGCAACAGTTAAAACCGATCAACTTGCGGCAAAAAATGAGGACTGGAGTGCAGAAGAGATTGAAGAGTTCAAAGAACCAATCCGCGCTAAGTATGAAACTGAAGGCAGTGCATACTTTTCAACCGCGCGCATCTGGGACGATGGGATAATTCATCCGCAAGATACTAGAAGAGTTTTGTCATTAGCGCTATCGATCTCTGGTCTTTCGCCATTGGCGCAAACTTCTTTCGGAATTTTTCGGATGTAACTGTGTTTACGAAAGTTCTTATCGCCAATCGCGGAGAAGTTGCACTGCGAATTCACTCAACCCTTAAAAGACTTGGTATTAGTTCAGTTGGCGTCTACACATATGATGATCGTAATTCTTTACATGTTCAGGAAATTTCCCAGAGTTATTTGCTAGATGATTTGCTGCAAACCGGTTACCTTGATATTGATCAGATAATTGCTACAGCGTTAGTTAGCGGCGCCCAAGCTATTCATCCCGGTTATGGGTTCCTGGCTGAAAATGCGCAATTTGCCAAGGCATGCAAAGAAGCTGGTCTAATTTTCATTGGCCCGCCTGCAGATGCGATGGAGGCGATGGGTGAAAAGATTTCGGCAAGAGGGTATGCGATAAGAGCGGGCGTCCCAGTAGTACCTGGCGTTGGAGCCCCAGGGATGTCGAACGAAGAACTTCTCGACGCCTGTAGGGATCTAGCCTTTCCTTTACTTGTAAAACCTGCCGCAGGTGGTGGCGGTAAAGGGTTGCACGTTGCTCACAGTATGAATGAACTTCGAGATGCTCTCGTGGTTGCTAGGCGTGAAGCGAAAAACGCTTTTGGCGATGACAACCTATTGGTCGAGAAATATCTTGAACATGCTCGCCATATCGAGTTCCAAGTAGTAGCCGATACTCATGGAAATTTTCTGCATTTAGGTGAGCGCGAATGTTCGCTACAGCGGCGCCATCAAAAAGTTGTGGAAGAGGCCCCTGCCCCCCGCTTGTCATATGAGAATCGCGAAACTATGGGTGAAGCAGCCGTGGCGTTAACGTCGACGATTGGTTATGAAAACTTAGGCACCATTGAATTTCTTGTCGACGCCGATTCTCCAGAGGTTTTCTATTTTATGGAGATGAATACACGTCTACAGGTTGAACATCGAGTTACCGAAATGATTACTGGATTGGATCTGGTCGAATGCCAACTACGCCTTGCTGCAGGTGAGGTGCTAAAAGATGTAATTTCAAATAAAAAATTAAGTGGGCACGCAATCGAAGCACGTATATACGCTGAAGATGCTTTCAATGGTTTTCTTCCAACTGGCGGAACCGTAGGCAGATTCATACAACCCAATAGCACCCATACTGTGGTGGATTCGGCGATTACTGATGGCGCACTAATCTCATCTTCATTTGATCCAATGTTGGCGAAAATAGCCTGCTGGGGTGAAGATCGGTTATCCGCTATTGAACGATTACGAGAGGCGTTATCAAACACCGTCTTGCTCGGCGTGAGCACCAACATCGACTTCCTTATAGATCTATTGGAGCGAAGCGATATTAGAGAATCCAGATACAACACGGGATACCTTGAAGCCAGCGAGTTTAAACGTATGAATCCGCCGCTAGAACTTCTAGCTGCGTATGCCGGAATAGCTGCGCCTGCTTCGAAACTTGGTTCTTGGCGCGCCGATGGCTGGCGCCTTAACGGTTCGCCAGCTTCGACTATTCCGGCATATATCGATGGTGTGCGATATGACGTTCTTACGGAAAACGCTTCGGCGCTCTTGGTCGACTCTTACCGCGACGATGCTGATTACTGGCTCCATCATCGATCCTTCGGTACATGGCAAGTTAAGGAGGCCAATGAACGGCGAATTTCTAGTGATCGACTCAATGAAGAGATTGTGAGTCCAATGCCAGGGATTGTAATAACCGTCAACGTCTCAAACGGGGATCAAGTAAAGATTGGTGATCCGCTCGTAGTTATTGAAGCAATGAAGATGGAGCACATAGTTCGCGCCAAGTATTCTGGCCAAGTTGTTGAATGCAACGTCGTTTGTGGGACTAAAGTGCGAGTTGGGCAACTATTACTTGAGGTGGTTGAGAATGTTTGATCGCAGTGGATTACCCAAGGAAGTTACGGTTTACGAAGTTGGGCCGCGGGATGGATTACAAAATGAGGCGTTAGTTCTTCCTACCACTCTAAAATTACAGTTAGTAAAAAGGCTTATAAGATCCGGCGTCCCTGCAATTGAGGTCGCTAGTTTTGTTCGGCCCGATATAGTCCCGGCATTAGCCGATGCCGATGAGTTGTTGACTGAGTTGGCTCCATTACTTGCCACACATCGGATGAGTGCGTTGGTTCCCAATCAAAAGGGTCTTGATCGCGCTTTAAAAACCGGCTTACGTGAGATTGCAGTTTTCGCTAGTGCGACCGAATCATTTGCGAAAGCGAATTTAAACAACAGTGTTGCAGGCTCACTTGAAATCTTCGGTCCAGTTATTAAGCAAGCCAAAGATGCTGGGCTGCGAGTACGTGGCTACATCTCCATGTGTTTTGGTGATCCTTGGGAGGGAAAGGTCGCGAGCGAGAAGGTAGTCGATGTCGCAGAGAGATTGCTTGCAGATGGAGTAACCGAGATTTCACTGGGAGATACCATCGGTGTTGCAACACCTGGCCAAGTCATTGATTTATTAGCTGCCTTTGACTCACACGGAATTTCACGCACTTTACTCGCCGTACACTTTCACGACACTTATGGGCAGGCCCTTTCAAACACTCTCACTGCGATTTTAGATGGTATTACAACGATTGATTCATCAATTGGTGGACTAGGTGGATGTCCATTTGCTAAAAGTGCAACGGGAAATTTATCAACCGAGGATCTGGTATGGCAGTTGCATGGGCTCGGAATTTCAACTGGAATTGATTTTAATGAGTTATTAGCGACAAGTCGTTGGCTGGGCGAGAAGACCGGATTAAAGATCCGTTCTAAAACTGCGACCGCACTTTTAGTTGACAATAGAAGGTGAAAATAGAAATGGTGGAGAATAAATGAATTCGGCCCTAATGCAGTTGTCATCTGAGCACCAAGAGTTGGCAAAAACTGTCCGCGATTTCGCCAACCAAGTTATCGCTCCAGTGGCGGCCAAACATGACAGGGAACATTCATTTCCATACGAGGTCATACAACAGATGGGGTCAATGGGGCTCTTCGGGCTGCCCTTTCCGGAAGAAGTCGGCGGGATGGGCGGAGACTTTCTCTCACTCTGTCTGGCTATTGAAGAGCTGGCGTGCATAGACCAGAGCGTTGCAGTAACACTTGAAGCCTGCGTCGGTTTAGCTTCGATGCCAATCTTTCGGTTCGGTAGCGATGAACAGAAGGAAAAATATCTCCCACCACTTATCAGTGGTGAAGCGATCGGAGCATTCGGTCTCACTGAAGCCGACGGCGGCAGCGATGCCAGTCAATTGCGCACAACCGCGCGGTTGGAAAACAATGAGTGGGTGATAAATGGTTCCAAGACCTTCATTACCAATTCGGGTACATCGATAACCTCATTAGTGATCCTCGCCTGCATAACTGGTACCAAAGAAGATGCAACAAAGGAAATCAGTACGATTATTGTGCCAAGTGGTACGCCTGGCTTCACCGTCGAACCTGCTTATTACAAAGTTGGTTGGCATGCCTCAGACACTCATGGACTGGCTTTCAGTGATGTTCATGTACCAGCCAGCAATCTCTTAGGTGAACGTGGGCGGGGCTACGCTAATTTTCTGCAAGCGTTAGACGAGGGCCGCATCGCCATCGCCGCGCTGGCTGTTGGTGCCGCTCAGGGATGTATTGATGAATCTTTGCGCTATGCCAAGCAACGTAAGGCGTTTGGGAAAAC
>JANLPM010000281.1:0-3251 GCA_031367265.1 Actinomycetes bacterium | reverse complement strand
ATGGCATAGTGCGCTCTATACAGGCTGAGCGACTCAATGTTGAAGATGGTGGAGTTGGATTAACGGTTTTAGTAAATGCCTATACAATTAACAATGTCACAATGGGATCGCAGATTCAATTATTTACCTCGCTGATTGTGCGCGAGGACTCGCTTACTCTTTTTGGTTTCTTATATGAAAGGGAGCGCTCCCTCTTCGAATTACTCCAAACGGTCTCTGGAATCGGCCCGAAAGTAGCGCTGGCAATTCTGGGTGCGTTGAGCCCGGAAGATTTAGGAAGAGCGATTGCAACCGAGGACATCCCCGCTATTGAACGTGTTCCCGGAATTGGACGCAAAGGTGCCCAAAGGTTGATTCTGGAGTTGAAGGGAAAATTAAAAGATCTCTCACCTGGCCAAGCCCAAGACTTGCACCTGCCGCCGTGGCGTGAAGCGTTAACCATGGCCTTAGTTTCCTTAGGATTTTCGCCTAAAGAGTCGGATGCGGCTATCTCGGCTTTAATTTCCCGGCTTTTGCGTGATGGCATGGAACCTTCAACTATTTCCCTGAGTGAACTTCTCAAAGATGCGCTGGCTCAAGGAAAGAGTTCTCGTGGCTGATGAACGTTTAGTTGCGCCACAAATTAAAGGCGAAGAATCTGTCCTCGAGCATGCACTTCGTCCGTCGACTTTAAATGAGTTCATTGGCCAACATCGAGTGCGTGAGCAAATAGATGTTCTGCTAAAAGCTGCGCGACATCGTAAGACTCCAGCAGATCATATTTTGCTCTCAGGGCCACCAGGATTGGGCAAGACTACGTTGGCGTTAATTTTGGCAAGTGAAATGTCGGCTCCTATCCGCATCACTAGCGGACCGGCAATTACTCATGCGGGAGATTTAGCGGCAATTTTGTCATCTCTTGTCGAGGGTGAGATTTTATTTTTAGATGAGATACATCGTCTGCCCCGTCCAGCTGAGGAGCTCTTATATTTAGCGATGGAGGATTTTCGCGTTGATATTGTTGTCGGCAAAGGGCCAGGCGCTACCGCCATTCCATTGCAGTTGCCGCATTTCACTCTCGTCGGTGCTACGACTAGAAGCGGACTACTCACGAGCCCGTTGCGAGATAGATTTGGATTTACTGCGCATTTAGATTTCTATTCCGATGCTGAACTTGCGCAAGTGATAACTCGCAGCGCCGCCCTCCTTGATATTAAAATCGCAAATGATGCCATCGTTGAAATCTCAGGCAGATCGCGCGGAACACCACGAATTGCCAATCGACTACTCAGGCGAGTGCGTGATTACGGTCAAGTATCGGGAAGTGCCAGTATTTCACTCGGCGATACCCGTACCGCCCTGCAAATCTATGAAGTCGATGAGTTAGGTCTGGATCGCTTAGATCGCAGCGTCCTTACCGCTTTAGTGGAGCGATTTAATGGTGGCCCTGTCGGACTATCGACTTTAGCTATCGCAGTCGGTGAGGAGATAGAGACCGTTGAATCGGTAGCTGAGCCATTCTTAGTTCGTAATGGTTTTATGGCTAGAACTCCCCGTGGGCGCATTGCCACTGCCATGGGCTTTGCCCATATAGGTCGAACACCACCGGCTGGCGCGGCCTCTCTTTTCGACACGCCACCACCTGTCGCCTAGACTCTGCCTCTATGTCTACTACAAATAAACCCGTAAAGACGGCGCAACGCCCAGCTCGCTCCTTGGCCATTCTGGGGCTCGTACTTGTCGCCATGCTCGGCCTGGTCTTTGTTCAAGGTGCCACATCTATCCGCCTCGGTCTAGATCTACGAGGTGGCACTTCGGTCACGCTACAACCTCGCATTAGCGCAGGGGAGAGCGGAAAGGTTACTAACGAGGCCATTGATCAAGCCGTCTCAATTATTCGCCAACGCGTTAACTCTCTTGGAGTTGCAGAATCCGAAGTTGCGGCGCAGGGAAGTGGCACAAATCGCCAAATCGTAATCTCTGTTCCTGGAGATACAGGTCGACGTGTCGTTGAATTAGTTGGACAGACTGCCGAACTGCGTTTTCGACAAGTTCTAGAAAGTAAAAACGCGGCGATTGCAACGGGTTCGAGCGCTGGCATTGCAACTGGAATTGCTCCCGACATTGCGGCAAAGTTCGCCGCCCTTGATTGCTCAAAAGCGGTAAATCTTCAAGGCACTGGGACCGATGCACCAACGGACACAATTGTTGTCTGTGATCGTGCGGGTTTAACTAAATATATCTTGGCTCCAGCTGAAGTTCTAGGACGGCAAATCGCTAAGGCATCCGCGGGAATAGATACTCAAGGTGGAAGCGCTTGGTATGTCAGCCTTACGTTCAATGGCGAGGGTACGAAAGCATTTGGTGCACTAACCACACGTGTAACAACTTTGCCAGAGCCACTCAATCAGGTAGCAATTGTTCTCGATGGCTTAGTAGTTTCATCACCTCGAATTAATGAACCGATTCCATCAGGCAATGCGCAAATAACTGGAAGTTTCACGCAGCGAGAAGCGCAAGACTTAGCAAATGTTTTGAAATACGGCGCGTTGCCATTGGCCTTTGACCGCGGAGAAGTACAACAGATTTCCCCGACCCTTGGCGCCGATCAACTCAACGCTGGACTGCTCGCTGGAGGTCTTGGTTTAATTCTTGTCTTGATTTACTCCCTGTTGTATTACCGCGGTTTAGGCTTTGTGACAGTTGGCTCATTACTTGTTGCCGGCTCTCTGGTCTATCTACTCTTCTTACTTCTAGGTAAATGGATTGGATTTACGCTTACTTTGGCGGGTATCGCCGGTGCAATCGTGGCCATCGGTGTGACTGCCGATTCATTCATCATTTTCTTCGAACGTATTCGAGATGAGATACGAGAGGGCCGATCAGTGCGCACAGCCGTTGAAACCGGGTGGGTACGAGCGCGCCATACAATTTTGGTTGCCGACTTTGTATCCATCATTGCCGCCGCATTACTCTACTTTTTCGCCGTTGGTGGAGTTCGCGGCTTTGCTTTCACACTTGGTCTTACCACCCTGGTTGATCTCATCGTGGTCTTTGTCTTTACTAAGCCCCTTGTAACCATCCTCGCTCAACTCAATTTCTTCGCTTCAGGACATCGCTTCTCTGGCTTTTCAGCTAAGAGCACGGGAACCCTGCCAGTAATAAAGGAGGCATAAGCAATGTCAAAGTTTTCAGGTTTAGGTGGACGACTCTATCGTGGGGAAACTTCCATAGATTTTATTGGCAGGCGTCGCCGCTGGTATTCGATTTCA
>JANLPM010000262.1:0-2045 GCA_031367265.1 Actinomycetes bacterium | reverse complement strand
GATGCCCACGCCGCATTCGCAGCCGCTGTAGATTTAGACGCGCTCAAAGTTGCCCGCCTTGCACACTCTGGCGACAAATCTTCGATCTCTTTAGCATCGCGAGCCTTAGGTGCTATGGCTTCCGAAGATAAAGTCAGTTTTGGTAAGTTAATAGGTGATGCGAAAGCTGCGATCGCCACTGCTTTAGCAAAGGCAACGGCCTCCCTTGAGAATGAACGCGACGTTAAGCTCTTACTCGAAGAGGTTGTCGATGTTACTTTGCCTGTGCAACGAACCCACCGCGGAGGGCTTCATCCAATTTCAATTATTAGAAATGAAGTCTCAGATTTCTTTATAGAACAGGGATTCTCGGTAGCGGAAGGTCCTGAACTTGAATCAGGCTGGCTCAACTTTGACGCGTTAAATATTCCGCTTGATCACCCTGCGAGAACTATGCAGGACACGTTTTTTATCGAACCCATTGAGTCTGGAATGGTACTGCGCACGCATACCTCACCCGTACAGATTCGCACGATGCTTACGCAAGCGCCCCCAATCTACGTAATTTGCCCAGGGCGCACATTTCGAGCCGATGAGCTCGATGCCACACACAGTCCAGTCTTTCACCAGGTAGAGGGCTTAGTCATTGATAAGGGCATCACTATGGCGCACCTAAAAGGAACACTTGATAACTTTGCACGCCATATGTTCGGCCCAGGTGTTACAACACGATTGCGTCCATCATTTTTTCCATTTACTGAACCAAGTGCTGAAGTAGATATTTTCTTTAACAACCGTTGGATTGAGTGGGGCGGTTGCGGAATGGTGAATCCACTGGTTCTTGCAACATGCGGAATCGATATCGATGTGTATAGCGGCTTTGCTTTCGGAATGGGGTTAGAGAGAACGCTTATGGTTCGTCACGGCATTACCGATATGCACGATATTGTCGAAGGCGATCTGCGTTTTACCCGCCAGTTTGGAGTTGGCCTGTAATGCTGACACCTTTGTCGTGGATAAAAGAGTTTGTTGATATTCCTGCCTCAATAACGGCAGCGGAAATATCTGATGCCCTGATTCGGGTCGGTTTTGAAGTTGAGGAGATTATCGAACCAGGTTCAGATCTCACTGGGCCACTGGTGTTTGCAAAAGTTCTCTCGATTGAAGAGATTATTGAGTTTAAAAAGCCAATTCGTTATGTTGGGATTGATTGCGGTGAAGCCACAACGCGTTTTGTAATTTGTGGCGCAACAAACTTCGTTGTCGGGGACATGGTTGTAGCAGCCCTTCCTGGCGCGGTCTTGCCTGGTGATTTCACAATCACTGCGCGAGAAACCTACGGTAAAACCTCCAATGGAATGATCTGCTCTGTCCGTGAATTGGGCATCGGTGATGACCATGCTGGGATCATGGTTTTGAGTAATAATGAAGTAGAAATTGGCGCCGACGCTATTGTGGGTTTGCAGATTAACGATGTAATTTTCGATGTATCGATCAATCCAGATCGCGGTTACGCCCTCAGTATTCGAGGTATGGCCCGTGAAGTTGCCGGTTCACTAGCTCTTAAATTTCGTGACCCAGTTGATGCATTACGCAATATTGAGTTCAAGGCGAATGGCGCGGGTGTTAGCGCAAAAATCGCAGACCCTTCCACGGCATCGGTTTTCTATCTACGAACGCTTACTAACTTTGATCCGAAGGCAACCACACCGCTCTGGATGCGTCGACGGATTGAAAAAATGGGAATGCGTTCAATCTCATTAGTGGTCGACGTTACAAACTACGTCATGCTCGAACTCGGTCAACCCTTACACGCTTTCGATAAATCAAAGATTAAAGGTGGTTTGACCATTAAACGCGCCGGAACTGTCCAAGCCTTTACAACCTTGGATGGTCAAGTACGCCAGTTAGATCCCGATGATTTAATGGTCTGGGATGATGAAAAACCTTTGGCCTTAGCTGGCACTATGGGTGGGGCTTATTCTGAAATTTCGGAAACTACTACCGACATTGCACTCGAAGCTGTCCGTTTTGATCCAACGTCAATTGCTAAAAATTCACGTCGT
>JANLPM010000256.1:0-4179 GCA_031367265.1 Actinomycetes bacterium | reverse complement strand
TTGTCTGGGCAAATACGTTTAATAAGTTTGATCCGACTTCACCATTTGGCGGATACAAGGAGTCAGGTTGGGGTCGTGAGGGCGGACGACATGGTTTAAGCGCCTATTTGAAAGGGGTTGGGGTTGAGTAAGGGAATCGATATCAAGAAGACGTATAAGTTATTTATCAACGGCGCTTTTCCACGCTCTGAATCGGGTCGCACATACATTGTGGAAAATGCTAAAGGTGTTTTTGTAGCTAATCCATCGTTGGCATCGCGAAAAGATTTAAAGGATGCCGTCGTTTCCGCCCGCAATGCCCAGCCAGGTTGGAACAAAGCAACTGCCTTTAATCGGGGACAGATTATTTATCGTATCGCTGAGATGCTAGACGGGCGGCGTGGCCAATTTGTCAATGAAATAGTCAGTTTAACTGGAGTCACGACACTAAAAGCGGAAAAGGAGGTAACGCAATCAGTTGACCGATTAGTTTGGTATGCAGGCTGGAGCGACAAACTATCCTCACTAACTGGTGCACTCAATCCAGTTGCAGGTCCTTACTACAACTTCACTATTCCCGAGAGTATGGGAGTCATTGCATCTGTTGCACCCGAAACACCATCTTTATTAGGTCTTATAGATGCAATTGCACCAATCATAGTGGGTGGCAACACGGTAATTGTTTTGGCAAGTACGAAAGCACCATTACCTGCCATGAGTTTTGCAGAGGTTTTGGCTACTAGTGATGTGCCCGCTGGAACTATTAATATTTTGACTGGAAAAAAAGATGAGATTGCGCCGTGGATGGCATCGCACATGGATATTGATGGCTTCGACATAACTGGTCTGCCCACCAAAGTTCACGGTGAAATACGCATTGCTGGGGCTGAAAATCTAAAAAGAATCTACAGTTTCAAATCAGATGGACCAGAGCGAATTCTTGCTTTCTTGGAACATAAAACTGTCTGGCACCCAATAGGGCTCTAAAACCAGTCTTTATCAATGGTTTTTAGCCATAACTGGCGGACGCTTTCAACATCTAAATCAAGAACTACCCGAACTTTTGCCGCATCGGCTAAATCCAGAGTCTCTAACTCTTTTAGGAACGCATCTCGCCGATCACAAATCGTCGCACCACGCGCTGGGCCAGAAGAAGTGTCCACAACAACATCAAACATTTGCGTCGTAAATAATTCTGGGTGAATTGCACATGCGACTGCGCCAAAGTCTCCCAAAGTTATTGGTGAAATATGTAAGCGCTCTATAAACGCCTCTATGAGCGCACCAGCAAACTGGGCAGAAACTTCCGATGAGCTCTTTAACCGAACCGCTTCTTCGCGAGTAATTCCGGGCCGCATAAAAACATCGAGACCATACATCGTAATTGGTACACCGCTTTGGAAAACTATAGCTGCGGCTTCTGGATCGTGCCAAACATTAAACTCGGCTGCCGCAGTTGCATTACCCGCCGAAGCAGACCCGCCCATTAAAACTATACGATGAATCTTTTTCGCCGTTTCAGGAAATGCACGTAAAAATAATGCGATATTTGTCAGAGGCGCTAATGGCACCAAAGTCACGGGGTCGGTAGAGTTTTCAATTAAATCCCGCAACAACTCAACTGCTGCCCGAGGATCTACCTCTCGACGTGACGGGGCAATTCCTAAATCTCCCATTCCATCGGCGCCATGGATGTACTCTGCATAGTGAGATTGGCCTAACAAGGGTCGTACTGCACCACGTGCAACTGGTATATCACCACAACCTGCAGCATCTAATACCTTTAAAGTGTTAGCTACAACTTGATCCACATGGGTATTGCCATCAACACAGGTAATGCCCAAAAGATTAATCGATGGGTGCATCGCCGCAAAGAGAACAGCAAATGCGTCGTCGACACCGGTATCGACATCCAAAATCATGGAAACTTTATTCATACGCGGTAGCCTATCGTTATGAGTAAAGCGGTAATCGCCATCGTAGGAAGTGCGATGATGGACTTAACTGCATATTCATCTGTCTTACCTGAATCTGGCCAAACTCTCATGGGAGAGTTATTTACCACTGGGTTTGGCGGGAAAGGCGCTAATCAAGCGGTAATTGCCGCCAAATGTGGCGCTGAAGTTCACTTCATTGGTGCATTAGGTCGTGACCTATTTGGTGACTCCATTGCGAAAAACTTTCAGGACCAAGAAATTAACGTTGATGGTGTTGAACGAAGTGATGTACCAACAGGAGTTGCACACATTTGGGTAGACGCACGTGGTGAAAACAGAATCATAATAATTCCTGGAGCAAATTATGAGTTGAAGATTGCCAATGCAGTAAGGGCAGTGTTGGCAATTACGAATTTATCGGTTGTCCTTGCCCAGTGCGAAATTAGGCAGGAAGTTACTTGTGCAGCCTTTAGCGCCGCTAAAGACCGAGGTGCCATTACAATTCTCAATCCTGCACCATTTGAACCATTATCCGATGAGCTCTTGGGTTTGACCGATTGGATTATTCCAAATGAAAGTGAGTTCAAATCACTTACTAATACCGAACCTTATGAGGATAGGTTCTTAGTTGGATTTAGGCCTGGCAAGAATTCAATCATTACTTTGGGCGAACAAGGCGCCGTCTTTATAAATTTTAATGGAGATATTGTGCGTTTGCCTGCACCAAAAACTACCGCAGTCGATACCACTGGCGCAGGTGACGCCTTTGTCGGCAGCTTTGCTTATGGATTAGCAAGTGGAATGCCTGCAACAACTGCAATCGCGCTTGCAATACAAGTTGCCTCTATGAGCGTTACTAAAAAAGGTGCGCAATCCTCATATCCAACTCAAGTCGAGATTGCCACACTTTCATAACCTCGTAAAACAAAAGTTGGTCTGCGCACAGGCTCATGTGCTAGCGACATTTCAGGGTACTTCTCCCAAAGGGCTGGAAGTGAAACTCCCATCTCTAGACGAGCTAATGGGGCACCTAAACAAAAATGAATTCCGGCACCAAATCCGATATGCGAATTTGGATTTCGCGTCAGGATCATCTCATCTGCACGATCGAAGACGACTTCATCACGATTTGCCGAACCTATAAGAGCTGCAATTTTCTGACCTTGGGCGATTTCCACGCCTCCAATCTGCGTATCTCGCGTTGCCGTACGCTCAAAGAACTGCAGCGGCGCATCAAAGCGCATGAACTCTTCAATTGCATTTTCGGCAATAACCCGTGGATTGCCGCGTAATAAAGCGCTTTGATCAGGTCGCCTTAATGCTTCAACCATCCCATTTCCAAAAGCGTTCACACTTGCTTCGTGTCCAGCGTTCAGTAATAAGACACAGGTTGCAACGAGTTCATGTAAGTTAAGTTTTTCTCCATTTTCCTCGACCATTGCCAGATCCGTAATTAAATCCATTTCGGGTCGTGCTTTGCGAAGTGTCGCTAAATTACGAACATACTCTGCGAACTCTCCCGCCGCCTGCTTAGCCTGACTTTGATGCGCAAGCGATGGATTAACTTCGTACATTTTTACGATTGCTTGAGACCACGGACGAAGCAGATGCTCTTCGGACTCTGGGAAACCCAGAAGATCGGCAATAATCTTTACTGGCAATGGTTCGGCATAATCTGCAATAAGATCGAAATTATCACCTGATTTTACTTTGACATCAATTTCATCTAACAACTGATTAGTTATCCGTTCGATTGCAAGACGCATTCCTTCAATTTTATTCCGATTAAAAGCCTTTGCTACTAAGGCTCGAAGTCGAGTGTGCTTAGGCGGTTCACTATCTAAAATCGAATCCGAGTGCAACCAATTAAAGGTTTCCCACTCAAATTCTGGTTTTCTATCGATGAATAGCCGGCCTAAGGATTTATTGCGAAATACTTCATTAACATCTTTGTGAGAGGATGCTAAAAACATTTGGACTCCAGGATGCCAAACCGGTTTACTAAAACGTCGCAACTCCTTCAAATCTGAATATGGATCGGCTAAAAAAGCGGGGTCACTAAAATCGATCATTGCTCAGAAGCGATTTTTTGATAAGCAGGCTTGATGACCCCTTCAATTATCTTTAGCCGCGCAGGGTAGGGAATAAACGCGCTCTTCATTGCATTAATAGTTACTCGTTGCAGGTCGGTGAAGTTCCATCCAAAAGCCTTAATGGCCTCACTCATTTCAAGTGACATGGACGTCTGGCTCATTAGCCGATT
>JANLPM010000228.1:0-3063 GCA_031367265.1 Actinomycetes bacterium | reverse complement strand
CATCTCACTCATTTATGGTGCCCGTCCTTATCCTTGGGAAACGGGATAAATACGGCTAATGCGAAAATCGCTAACATTAAAAGTATTACTAAAAGATTTGTTACTGATATTTGCAGCCACCCAGTTTTTAAGTAGGTAGCGTGATGATTCATAAAATTTGAAAACCAGCCGGTCATGTAATTTCCCCTCCATTAAAGCAATGGATTTTGCTCTGCTGGAGACATGTTATGGCGCAAACCTTACTTTTCCTACGATATCTGGGAGTGGAACCACTCTTGCCGCGCTAATCAACGCTCTTGCGCTGGGCTGGTTTGCTAAGTCAGATTCGCGAGCTCCAACTAATTCAGCAAAAAAGTGTAGGTGCCCTTATTTAAGCAACGCCTATAATATCGACGACGAAAATTAAAGTCTCATTAGGACCAATTGGCCCTGATCCATTCGGACCATAACCAAGAGATGCGGGAATAACTAAAAGCCGGCGTCCTCCTACTTTCGCACCCGGCAGCCCCTGTTGCCAACCAGGAATCACATTAGCAAGTGGGAAAGTCGCAGGCTGTCCGCTCGTCCACGAGGATTCAATAACTTTACCGCTGGACCATGCCATCAATGTGTACTGCACGGTCAAGGTAGACGCTGCAGAAACTTCGGTACCGGTACCAAGGATTATGTCTTTGGTTTGCAAAGTCGTAGGTGCGCCACCTGTTGGTGCAGAAATTGTTGGGGCTCCTGCGCTGCTACTTACTTGGGGAAGGTTTGATGCCACGGTATCTGCCACTTTAACTTTTCCTCCGCATGCTGTTAGGGATGTAATCGAGAGCGCAACGATTGCAACGATTGCTAATCTTTTCAGAATTTTCATTAGATTCCTTTACTCGAGTTCGCCAATTAATTTAAACCCTCCATCGCCTAATTGTCCCTGTGCCCGATACATCTCTAACTTGGCGCGAGTGTCGGCAATATCTAAGTTGCGCATAGTTAATTGACCTATGCGATCTACGGGACCAAAAGCGGCGTTTTCTGTGCGCTCCATTGATAATTTGTCGGGGTGATAACTCAGTGCCGGTCCAGTTGTATTAATAATCGAGTAATCATCACCTCGGCGAAGGCGCACTGTAACGGACCCAGTAACGGCCGATGCAACCCAACGCTGTAGTGATTCGCGAAGCATTAAGGCTTGGGGATCTAACCAGCGCCCCTCGTAAAGTAAACGACCCAGGCGGCGCCCTTCAGCGTGATAATTAGCAATCGTGTCCTCATTATGTATTGCGCTAATTAAACGCTCGTATGCGATAAACAGAAGCGCCATTCCTGGAGCTTCGTAAATTCCGCGACTTTTTGCCTCAATGATGCGATTCTCAATTTGATCGGCCATTCCAAGACCATGTCGACCGCCAATGGCATTGGCCTCTTGTATAAGTTCAACAACATCGGTGAAATCCCTACCATTGATTGTAATTGGGCGGCCCTGAACGAAGTCAATCGTGACATCTTCGCTTTCGATTTTTACCGATGGGTCCCAGAAACGCAGGCCCATAATTGGCTGGACTAATTCGATAGAAGTATCTAAATTTTCTAGAGATTTAGCTTCATGGGTAGCGCCTAAAATATTAGCATCCGTGGAGTATGCCTTCTCAGTGCTGTCACGATAAGGCAAGTTATGAGCCAGTAACCACTCAGACATTTCTTTACGTCCACCAAGTTCATTCACAAAATCGGCATCTAGCCATGGTTTATATATTCTCAAATTTGGATTAGCTAATAATCCATAGCGGTAAAAACGCTCAATATCATTACCTTTATAAGTTGAGCCATCGCCCCAAATTTCGACCGAGTCTGCATGCATCGCGCGAACTAGCAAAGTACCTGTTACTGCGCGACCAAGTGGTGTTGTATTGAAATACTGTTTCAACCCACTTCGAATGTGGAAGGCGCCACAGGCGATTGCCGCCAAGCCCTCCTCAACTAATGCGCTTTTACAATCAACAAGTCGAGCGATGTGTGCACCGTATTCCATGGCGCGAGTTGGAACTGAGTCAATATCGGGCTCATCATATTGACCGAGAGCTGCCGTGTAGGTACAAGGAATCGCGCCTTTGGCCCGCATCCACGCAACTGCAACTGAAGTATCGAGTCCACCCGAAAAAGCGATTCCTACTTTTTCGCCAACTGGCAGCGATGCTAGGACTTTGGACATGCGTGAAGTCTAACCGATGAAGAACGTTGGAACTCTCTTTTCTAAAGCTGGGGTAATAGCCCACTGCGTGCATATTTCGCGGTATCTGTCGATGTCATTGGCTACAGGAGTTGCACCAGTCCTTACTGCGCGAATCAAGAGATTGCGCGGCGTATGCTCTCCCCCAATAAATTCAATAATCTCCACGCGATAGCCCATAATTCGTAGAATTTGTGCACGCAATGTATCGGTTATTAAATCTCCGAGGCGCTCTTTCATAAGACCAAATTTTGTTAAGGCACCCCATGGCTCCGGAGATATTTCCATTTGACGTTGAATATCGTGATGACAGCACGGTGCGATGAGTAAAAGTTTTGACTCAGAATTAATCGCCCAAGCAATAGCATCATCAGTTGCAGTATCGCATGCATGTAGAGCGATAGTTACGTCCGCTGACTTCAATGTAGTTGTTGCAATCTCTTCGGCACGGAAACTAATGGTCGATGAAATTCCAAGGTTCATTGCAATCGCATTGTTACGGTCTCTCGAAGCGGTGCGCACATCGATTCCAGTGATTTCAATAGGAATGCCAATTGCACGAAGATACTGGTGCACGGCAAAAGTTAAATAGGCATGGCCACAACCAAGATCGATAATTGTTAGAGGTTTCTCAAGTGTCGGTCTATGAATATGGCCGGCATCAATTGCCGCATTCAGCGTTGGTACTAATAAACGCAAGAACTCTTCGACTTGCATGTACTTATCTGCCTTAGCCGGCTTAATCACTCCGTTTACATCGGCTATTCCAACTTCTAGTAAAAATGGATCGGCCGGGCTAAGCAAGCGCACCTTCTGCTTATCGTGGTTAAGGTTTTGCACCAATTCTTTTT
>JANLPM010000202.1:0-2205 GCA_031367265.1 Actinomycetes bacterium | reverse complement strand
TCGCTTCGCTTTTCGCCAGTTGTTCCAGCAGGATTATCATCGCCATCGATCCAACGAATAAAGTTTTGAAAATCTTCGGCACGATTTTCTTTTCCAGTCTTACCCTCCCACAATCCACCATTTGTTTCGCGCAAATTTTCAAAAGTGCTTATCGAAAGGCCAACCAGTTTTGCTAAAGAATTCGCCGTATCGTAGGCCCGACTTAAATCACTCGAAATAATCGCAGTGGGGTTCATTCCCGCCAAAATCTCGGCGGCATGTTGTACTTGATAACGCCCTACATCATTTAATGGGATATCCGAGTGACCTTGAAAACGATTGACCATATTCCAGTCAGTTTGGCCGTGTCGCCATAAAAGTACGCGGTTACCGGCCATGGACTGCGGCGGCTTTCACGGCATCTAAATCAATTTTTGGGCAGTCGTTCCATAAACGATCGAGCATGTAGTACTTACGAAGTTCAGTGCTCTGAATATGAACTACCAAATCTGAATAATCGAGGAGAATCCACTCTGGACCTTTTTCGCGACGTGCCGGCTTGTCGCCAATGGCATTGAGTTGTCGTTCAACTTCATCGGCAATTGCATCGACCTGAGCGACATTTTGGCCAGTTGCGATGAGGAATACCTCACTAAGGACTAATTGATCAGATAAATCAATTGCAACCAAATCTGTCCCCATTTTTTCGAGAACTGCAACTGCTGCGGCTTGAGTAATTTCTAGAGTACGCGCGCTAATTGTCATAGAGGTTATTCTCTCGTATAAATGTGGCTACGATTTCCGGTATTTCTTGGCTCAAACCCGCGCGTACCGCCGTTGCCGATATATCTAAAGCGGCTAAATCGACGCCATGTGGAGCATAGCCAGGGCGATTAATGCAGATTATCGAAGCAAGATTATGAAGTTCTTCGGCTCGGTGCCACTGGTCAATCTTTGAGTAAGCATCGGCTCCCATAATCAGAAAAATTTCATCGTCTGGATATTCGGTGCGCACGGCTTCAACGGTATCAATTGCATAGCTCGGTCCCTCGCGCAGAATTTCAAGGGGATTAACCTCTACATGTGAAGAAATTCTGGTTGGGAGTGTTGAGATCGCTAACTGGCACATAGTTCGGCGAGCCGCCCCGTTTGCTGCGGGAGAGTTTTCGCGTAGCAATGGTTGGCCGGCAGGAATTACTAATAAATGATCGATAATCTTTTTTTCAATGAGTTGTGTAATTACCTGAAGGTGACCGTTGTGAATCGGATCAAAAGTTCCGCCATAAATTCCAACTCGGGACAAATTAATCCCGGTCTAAGCGAAGCGCTAAGTAGAGGAGCAGAGAAAGAATTCCGAAGGTCACAAGACCATAGGCATAAGCCGGCATTGGAAGTTTGCGTAGAGATTCAACGGCTAGATAAGTCATGGGTGAAATCCTACTACCTGCCCGCTAGTAATTTGCTAAATTGCGCCTCATCTATGACCGGTACACCGATTTCCTGTGCCTTAGCTAATTTGGATCCCGGATCGCTACCAACTAAAACATAATCGGTCTTTTTTGAAACCGCCGTTGCGGCTTTCCCGCCATGGGCTGCAATTGTCTCGGCAATTGAATCTCGAGTAAAGTTTACTAATCCTCCAGTTACAACGAACGTTAATCCGGTTAAAGTTTGTGGCACTTGTACAACCGCTTCCTGCTGAACCCGAACTCCAGCGGCACGCCACTTAGAAATAATCTCTTGGTGCCAGTCAATGCTAAACCACTCCACGATTGAATCAGCGATGGTTGGACCAACGCCATCGATCTGCGAAAGCTCTGCCGCAGTTGATGTTGCGATTTTCTCAATAGAACCACACTGTGCGGCAAGGGCTTGAGCCGCCGTTGGGCCGACATGTCGAATCGAAAGTGCCACCAATACTCGCCACAGCGGTGCATCCTTAGCGTTGGCAACTGCAGCTAACAATTTCTCAACATTTAATCCGAGAGTGCCATCTTTTTTGGTAAAAAATTCAGATTTCGCTAATTTTTCTTTTGTTAATCCAAAGATATCTGATTCGTCGGTAATAATCCTTGCCTCTAAAAGTGCGTTTGCGGCTTCATAACCCAGAACATCTATATCGAGGGCTGCGCGCGAACCGATGTAATAAATTCGCTCACGCAACTGAGCCGGACAATTTCGGGAATTAGGACAGCGGATATCAACATCACCCGCTGACATTGCTCG